>JBFISV010000355.1:0-2599 GCA_041608415.1 Woeseiaceae bacterium | reverse complement strand
TGAAGTTCGACGTGGCCGTCGACGGGGGACGTGAACTCGCGCAGCAGCGTCTCGCCCTCCGCCAGCGGCAACCCGTCACGTACGAGGATCCAGTCGTCGCGATCGTTCAGTGCGCGCAGGCTCACGAGTGCCAGGAGGCCAGCGAGAATCAATCCGAGCCCGAAGCCGCTGGTTTTCATCGAGAAACCATCCCTAGCCTGGATACTGCGCGAGGGATCGCGTGGCATGGCGTTCTGTAGTGGATGCAGCGCGCGGTCGTGGAGCGTAAGTGGTAGCCGTAGCTACCACTTTCGCGAACGACAAACGATGCGCCGCTACAGGGCGCCAGGTCCGCGACAGGCGGCAATCGGGGAACAAACTGTCACGGGACGCAGCCCTCAATGTTTCCTCCGGTGCCATGCGAATACCTCGGATTGCTGCCGCCCTCGTGCAATATCCAGGCTTATATCGGCATGAATTGCAGGTTTGCGACCCGCTCGACAAACCAGCCGAACGCCAGCAAACCGATCAGAAGAGAACCGGCGGGAACCATCACACCGGAATAAGCGCGCCTCGATCTCAACAGGTACAACAGCGGGAACGCGACCGCGACGATCGCGAGCTGGCCGATCTCGACGCCGATGTTGAACCCGGCGAGGTCGGCCGCGATGTTGGCCGCATTCGACGACAGTTCCTGCAACACGCTCGCAAAGCCGAAACCGTGAAACAGCCCGAACAGGAACACGACCCAGCCGATGTGCCGGCGAATGACGGGAAAGACATTGTTCAGCGCCGCGACGATGACGGACGCCGCGATCACGGCTTCGACCAGGCGTCCCGGAATTTTGACGAGACCGAGCGCCGCGAGCGTCAGCGTGATCGTATGTGCGACCGTGAACAGCGTGACGACTTTCACGACGTTCCACATCGCCTCGCGAAAATCGCTCACGGGTTGCCAGTTCGAACCCTGCCGGACGAGGACGGCGGGAAACAATAACGCGATCAGAAACAGTATGTGATCGAATCCGATCCAGATGTGCCAGATTCCGTGCCGCAAAAAGTCCGCGAAGCTCGTCCATGCGGACAGGCGCGTCAGGTCGATGTCCTGCTGCGTGCTCGAGGGCGAAAATATCAGCGCGACCCCCTCACCCGTGTTCACGAAGTCGCTCTTGGTATTCGCCGCAACGACGAGAAATCCCCGGTGGCGGGGATCCTCGTCGAACAGCATGCGGTACCCGATACGCAGGCTGTCAGGGATTCGATCCTCACGGGTCTCGAAATTCAGTATCAAAAACGGCGAGATCGGGACCCGGCGCAATTCGTGATCGGTGAACTCGAGGTCAAATTCACGATCGCGATCACCGACACTGACGTGCCCGGCCACATACGAGCGTATCCGCTTCATGTTGGCGAGCATCTCTTCTTCGGAGACCTTGCCGTCACCGTTGGCATCGATGCCGATAGCCGTGTCGAGATCGGTCAGGGTGATCTCGACCCACCCCGACAAGGACGCATCGGACACGTCGATGAAAATGTAACCCTCGCCGAGCGAGTGCGCGGCCGTGGCGGGCGGAAGGAGACCTGCGAGGCACAGCAGGGCGAGCCTCGGCAATGAGCATGGCAAAAAGCGTGGCAAGAAGCTTGGCGAGAAGTTTGGCAAGCAGCGCCGCACGCGGCTGAATCGGGCAATCGAATTCATTGCGGCAGTGTACCGGCTCGCGTGTCCGCGACGAAGTGCTCGCCGGATTATGTCATGTCTTCCGCTCGTGCTTTCTGCCCGGCGAGCCCCGGGCCGGCATCGCGGATCGAAAACGATCGACCGCGCATCAATTTTTTTCCCGCTGCGCAGCGGAGGTCGGCCTCGTGCTCTGCAATCGACGCATCGCAAGGGCGCCGACAGGTTGCAGGCCGCTATCGGCTTCGATGAGGCGAATTTCCGTCGCTACGCCCGACTGGCGCCGGGCAACCACGGCGAGACGAAAACGTTCAGAACCGTAGAGCTCGAACGTCCATCGCCCGGCATCGTCATCGACGCTTCGTAAGTCGACTTTCATGGGTTCGCCGAGCGAGATGTCGATGTCACGAAACGGGACGCGCACGCCCAGGCCGATCGCCTTCGCGTAGGCTTCCTTGAGGGTCCAGTAGTCGAAAAAAGGCGTCCGGCCCGGCGGGCTGCCGGCAGGAATCGTGGCACGTTCGTTATCACTGCACACTCGCCGTGAGACCGCGCGGACGTCGACATCATCGCGCAGCCGTTCGATGTCGACTCCCACGACGCCGCGAGTCACCGCGACCACTGCCATGCCGTCGGTATGCGACAGGTTGAAGTCCGTTTCCGGATGATCGGGAAGGAGCGGGCGGTCATAGCGGCCGAGCGCGATGCGAACGTCGGCCGGGGCGACGCCGACATACCAGGAGACGGCGTGGCGGAGCAGCGCGTGCGATACCACGTAACGTTCCGTCAGCTCTGGCGTACGGAAGCGTGCGGCCTTGCGCTGCTCGTCGGCCGACAGCAGCGCGAGAAATTCCGGAATGCTCTCCGCGGCCGCAAACGGGTCGGTCTTCGCGGCCCAGACGTGGACTTCGTTCGGGCTAGGGAGACTCTGATTAATTCTCATCG
>JBFISV010000354.1:0-2610 GCA_041608415.1 Woeseiaceae bacterium | reverse complement strand
GCAGCGCGATTGTCCCGAAAAGCGCTACGTCATACTCGAAGGACGCCCTGCCATGGGCGGTACCTGGGACCTGTTCCGCTATCCGGGCATCCGTTCGGACAGCGACATGCATACGCTGGGTTACGACTTCAAGCCGTGGCGTGAGTCGAAGGCGATCGCCGACGGCCCGTCGATTCTCTGCTACATCAACGAAACCGCGACCGAGCATGCCGTCGACCGACATATCCGCTATCGGCACCGCATCGTCAAAGCCACCTGGTCGAGCGAGTCCGCCGCCTGGACGCTCGAAGCCCGGCAAACGGACACGAATGAATGCGTTGCAATTCGCTGCAGCCTGATCCTGATGTGCACCGGCTACTACCGTTACGAGCGCGGCTACACGCCGACGTTCGCCGGCCGCGAGCGCTTCGCGGGCGAGATCGTGCATCCGCAGCAGTGGCCCGAAGATCTCGATTACCGCGGCAAGAAGGTCGTCGTGATCGGCTCTGGCGCGACGGCGGTGACGCTGATTCCCGCAATGGCGAAAGAGGCCGGCCATATCACGATGCTGCAGCGCTCGCCGAGCTACGTCGTTTCGCGGCCGGATACCGATCGCATCGCCAGGTTTCTCGATAAAGTGCTGCCGGCAAAAACGGCATACGCAATCACACGCTGGAAGAACATCGCGTTGCAGCAGTGGCTTTATCGCCGCACGCGCACGTCGCCGGGCATGGTCCGGCGGCAATTGCTGAAATGGGTCCGCAGGGAACTCGGTCCCGACTACGACGTCGAACGGCATTTCACACCGGGGTACGATCCCTGGGACCAGCGGCTCTGTGTCGTGCCGAACAGTGACCTGTTCAAAGCCATCCGCGCCGGCAAAGCATCCGTTGTGACGGACAAGATCGTGACCTTCACCGAGCACGGCGTCCGCCTCGAGTCGGGCGCGGAAATCGACGCCGACATCATCATTACGGCGACCGGTCTCGATCTGCTCGTGCTCGGCGGCGTCGAGTTCATCGTCGATGCCGCGCCAGTGGATTTCTCGCAGGCGCTTACCTACAAGGGCATCATGTTTTCGGGGGTTCCGAACCTGGTGTCGACATCGGGTTACATCAACGCGTCCTGGACGCTGCGTGCCGACCTTGCGGCGCGCTACTTCTGCCGCCTCGTGAATCACATGGATGCGCGCGGCTACCGGCAGTGCACTCCGCGACTGCGTCCCGAAGACGAGGCAATGGAGCGGCGGCCATGGGTGTCCGGCTTTTCGAGCGGCTATATGCAGCGCGCTTTCGAACGGCTGCCCAAGCAGGGAGATCGCGCGCCATGGACCAATCCCCAGGACTATCGCATCGACAGGCAGATGTTCCTCGAAGGCGAAATCGAGGACGGCGTGCTGGTTTTCGAGCGTCAGCATGCCACCGGCGCAGGCGACGTTGAACGCCGCAGGGCAGGGTGAGGCGTGATCTGGAAACACGAAGCGGAGCCTGAGGGCCTGAATACCCTCTCGAAGAACACGATGGTGGCGCACCTCGGCATCGAGTTTACGGATGTCGGCAAGGACTATCTGGAGGCGACCATGCCCGTCGACGCCGGAACCGTGCAGCCGTTCGGTATTCTTCACGGCGGCGCATCGGTCGCGCTCGCCGAGACGCTCGGCAGCGTCGCTGCCACCCTCTGTATCGAAGACCGGTCCCGTTACGCCGCGGTCGGCATCGAAGTCAACGCCAGCCATCTGCGTTCGGTCCCCCGGGGCCGGTACGTCACCGGCCGCGCGACACCCGCCCGGATCGGTGGACGAATTCAGGTCTGGGACATCGATATTCGCGATCCCGACGGGCGGCTCGTCTGCAAGAGTCGGCTGACGATGGCCGTCATCGAGCGAGCAAGCCAGGGAGACTCTGATTAATTCTCGTCGCACACGGCGACAATTAATCAGAGTCTCCCCAGGCCACACGCAGACGGTTCGCGTCTGCATCCGAAATCATCACAGCCATAAATCGCCGTCGCATCAGTAATTTAATCGCAATAGTTGCGTTCTCGCAATCATTGTGTTAGGGTATTTTGCGACTCGGGTATGTGGTTGACCGGGCTACGATTTTTGGACGATGCGGGGTGAGCACTGGCACCGATTCGGCGGCAGGTCGCTCGCAGCAAACAACAAGGAGGAGTCATTATGCTTTCATGGGCGTTGGGATTTTTCGTACTTGCAGTCATTGCAGCGATTCTGGGTTTCGGCGGAATCGCCGGGGCCGCGGCCGGCATCGCGCAGACTTTGTTCTACATCTTTCTGATCTTGCTGGTGGTGAGCGCGGTCGTTGGCGCGATTCGTGGCCGCCCCCCGGCTTGATCTGATCCAAATCAGGAGACTGCTATGAAAACGACGACTTTTGCATGCTTCGCCGCGCTGTTTGCCATCGCCATCGGCGGCTGCAACACGACGCGCGGTATCGGTCAAGACATCGAGGCCGCCGGTGAGACAATCGAGAAGGTTGCCGACGAGACCGAAGATCGCTTGAACGACTAGTCCGCCTGCAAGGCACCTGCGCCCTTCGCAACTGACTTGCGAAGGGCGTATTTTTCCGCTCAACATACATCGAGGTTCATTCAAATGGAGACCTATGATCTCGT
>JBFISV010000353.1:0-2610 GCA_041608415.1 Woeseiaceae bacterium | reverse complement strand
GGCGCTGCTCGTCGCTGCGCCGTCCGTCATGGCGCAGGCCTATCGCTGGGTCGACGAAGACGGCGTCGTGCAATACAGCGACCGCCCTCAGCCCGGCGCCGAGCGCATCGACCTGCCGAAGGCCAACACGACCCGCATCCGGCCCTATACGAAGCCTGCGGCGCGCTCCGGTGACGACGCGGAGCCGCCAAAGCCGTTTCGTTACGAGAGTCTCGCCGTCGTATCCCCTGCGGCCGAGGAAACCCTGTGGAACATCGAGGGCATCCTGAACGTCAGCCTGGCCCTGACGCCGAGCCTGCGGCCGGGCCACCAGCTGCGGGTCTATTACGACGGCCAGCCTGTGCGGACGAGCGGCACGTCCTTCCAGCTCGAGGAGGTCTGGCGCGGCGAGCACAACCTGCAGGCGGAAGTTCTCGACGAGGCGGGCAAGGTCATGATCCGCAGTCAGCCGCTCCGCTTTTACGTGCAGCAAAGCACGGTCAGGTTCTAGGGCAGGGACACGCGTCAGACGGTGGCTCCCCGCTGCGCGGCCCGTACGGGTCGGGCGACGGCATCGATGACGGTGATGCGGGCAACGTACTCGACAGTCTGAGTTGCGGGGTGGTGCTGCTCGATCGCTCCTTGTTGATCACGGCGCTCAACCCGGCGGCCGAAAACCTGCTCGGCATCAGCCGGCAGCGTGCGCGCGGCGAATCGCTGCTGCGGCTCGTCGGTGACGACGCCAACCTCGAGAACATCCTGACCCGCGTCACCGATACGGGCGACCAGTACGCGAACGAATTGCACCTGGCGCCCACCGAGGTGCACTCGGAGGAGCGCATCATCGATTGTCGCGTGTCGCCGCTTCTCACGGGTGATGCCGTGCTGCTCGTCGAGATGACCGACGTGACGCGGCGCTCGAAGATCACTCGCGAAAACGCGCTCCTGATCCAGCACGGCGCCGGGCGGCAGATGGTGCGGCAGCTCGCACACGAGATCAAGAACCCGCTCGGCGGCATCCGCGGCGCCGCGCAGCTCCTCGAGCGCCAGCTCGAAGCCGCCGAGCTCAGGGAATACACGCAGGTCGTCATCAGCGAAACGGACCGCCTCGCGGCGCTCGTCGATACGCTGCTCGGCCCGGGCGGCCCGCCGAACAAGGAACCCGTCAACGTGCACGAGCTCTTGGAGTACGTCGTGCGCATCGTCGGCGCCGAAGACCAGAAGTCGCTGCGCTTTCACCGCGACTACGATCCCGGACTGCCCGACATCGATCTCGACCGCGACCAGATCGTGCAGGCGCTTCTGAACCTCGTGCAGAACGCCGCGACGGCGCTCGACGGCCAGGGCACGATCACGCTGCGCAGCCGCGCGGCGAACAATTTCACGATCGGCGAGATCCGCCACCGCGTCATCGCGAGCATCGAGATCGAGGACGACGGCCCCGGCATTCCGCGCGAGCTGCAGGACTCCGTGTTCTATCCGCTCGTCACGAGCCGCCCCGAGGGCACGGGCCTCGGCCTGCCGGCCGCGCAGGAGCTGATCAGCCGCCACGGCGGCCTCATCGAATTCGAGAGCCGGCCGGGGCGGACCGTGTTTTTCGTGCGCCTGCCGCTATCGACCGCGGCGAGCGGCGCCGCATGAGCGCAACAGACCAACAACGGCCGATCGACGTCTGGGTCGTCGACGACGACCAGTCGGTGCGCTGGGTGCTCGAGAAAGCGCTGCGCCAGGCCGGCATGACGTCGCGGAGTTTCGAGCGCGCCGAGCACCTGCTCGAGGCGATCGAACACGGCTCGCCAGACGTGCTCATCACCGACGTGCGCATGCCGGGCATGAGCGGCCTCGCGCTGCTCGAGCGGCTGCGCGACGCGCAACCCGAGCTGCCGATCATCGTCATCACCGCACACTCGGATCTCGAGAGCGCGGTCGGCGCCTACAAGGGCGGCGCGTTCGAATACCTGCCGAAGCCGTTCGACATCGACGAGGCGATCGAACTCGTGCGCAAGGCCGCGCGCAGGAACGGCCGCGGGAGCGCCGACGCCGACGAAGCAAGCTCGGACGGCATCCCGTCGATGATCGGCCGGGCGCCCGCGATGCAGGACGTGTTTCGCTCCATCGGCCGCCTTGCGGGCTCGAGCATGACGGTGCTCATCACGGGCGAATCGGGTACCGGCAAGGAGCTCGTCGCGCGCGCGCTGCACGAACATTCGCCGCGCGCGAACAAGCCGTTCATCGCCCTCAACACGTCGGCTATTGCATCGGAACTGCTGGAATCCGAACTCTTCGGCCACGAGAAAGGCGCGTTCACGGGTGCCGATGCGCGCCGCATCGGGCGATTCGAACAGGCCGACGGCGGCACGCTGTTCCTCGACGAAATCGGCGACATGTCGCCCGGGCTGCAGACGCGGCTGCTGCGCGTCCTGGCCGAGAGCGAGTTCTATCGCGTCGGCGGACAGACGTCGATCAGGGTCGACGTGCGCGTCATCGCGGCGACCAACCAGGATCTTGCGCGCGCCGTGGCCGAGGCGCGCTTCCGCGAAGATTTATATCACCGCCTTAACGTCATCCGCATCGACACGCCGCCGCTCAGGCAGCGGCGCGAGGACATCCCGACGCTGCTCAACCACTACG
>JBFISV010000352.1:0-2669 GCA_041608415.1 Woeseiaceae bacterium | reverse complement strand
TGGTTAGAATACCGGCCTGTCACGCCGGGGGTCGCGGGTTCGAGTCCCGTCCACTCCGCCATTAACCGGTTCGGGTTCCCGGTCTCGCGGGAGCCCGACTTCTTTTTGCGCGCCTTTTCGAGCCCGGCGCGGGTCTTCGACGAGGTGGCGCGGCGCGAGGCGCGTGCAGCGCCGGGATTCTCTGGCGAATGTCGCACGCCTCGGCTAGAATCCTCCGCCTTTCCCGCCAGGACCTAGCTCCATGCTGCAAAACATGCGCGAAAAATTTACCGGTACCTTCGCGATCGTGCTGCTCGCGTTGATCGGCTTGTCGTTCGTGTTCTTCGGCCTGAATTACAGCTTCATCGGCACGAGTTACGCGGCCAAGGTCGACGGCGAGAAAATCGACGCGGGGCGCTTCGAGCAGGATTATCGCAATGCCCTGCAGCGGAATCCGCAACTCGCATCGCTGACGGGACCGGTGCGCGTCCAGGTGCGGCGCAATCTGCTCGAGCAACTCATCGCGCAACAGCTCATTGAAAACTACCTCGACGAGCAGGGCTATCGCATCAGCGACGAGCAGATCATGGAGAGTATTCGCGAGCAGCCGGAGTTCCAGCTCGACGGTCGTTTCGATCTCGACACCTACCGCACCTTCCTGATCGAACGCGGCATGGATCCTGTCCGGTTCGAACAGCTGCAGCGAGATGCGCTCAGACAACAACAATTGCAGCTGGCGATCGGTGCCACGGCGCTCGTGACGCCGGCCGAATACCGGCGTTACCTCAACCTCGTGGCGGAGCAGCGTGTCGTCACTGTCGCCTCGATCGGGCAGGACGCGGTCGAGGACGAGATCGTCGTGACGGACGAGATGGTCACCAAATATTACGACGACAATCCGGCGCTGTACGAGCTTCCGGAGTCCGCCGACGTCGCCTACATCCGCATCGACAGGGACGATCTCGCGGGCGACGTCGAAGTGCGCGAGGAAGATCTCGAGCTTTATTACCGGGACAACCTCGATCGCTACCTGCAGGACGAACAACGCGCGGCGCGCCACATTCTGCTGGAATTCGGCGACGACGAGGCAGCGGCCCGTGACAGGGCGCAGGCGTTGCTCTCGCGCCTCGAAGCCGGCGAATCGTTCGCAGCGCTGGCCGCGGAGGCGTCGGACGACGGCGGCACCGCGGCGGCCGGCGGCAGCCTGGGTACGCTGACACAATCGCAGTTGCCGGGCGAACTGGGCAGCGCGATCTTCTCGATGGACGAGGGCGAGATCGAAGGCCCGATAGAAACGGAGTTCGGATTTCATATCGTGCGTCTCGACGAGATACTCGAGCGGGGGCCGCTGCCGCTCGACCAGGTGCGCAGCGAGCTGCTGTCCGAAATGCGCGAACGTGACGTCGACGAGCGCTTCCTGGAACTCGAGCGCTCGCTGTCCGATGCGGTGTTTGAAAGAGACGAGATCGAAGCGATCGCGGAGGCGACCGGGCTCGAGGTCCGGATTGCCCGGGGCATTACGCGCGCCGGCGGCGAGCCCTTCGGCAGCAACCAGGCAGCCATCGATGCGATCTTCGACGAACTCGTGCTGACCGGCGGCCAGGTATCCGAAGTCACGGAACTCGACGCGAACAGCGTCGCGATTTTCCAGGTCGTGAATTACGAACCGGCAAAACGGCAGTCGCTTGAGGAGGTGCGCGAGGACGTGGTTGCGACGCTGCGCCTGCAGCAGGCGGAGACCATCCTCGCCGGTCGCGCGGAGCAAATGCTCGCGGCCGTCGAGGGCGGCGAAGATTTCGCTGCGGCGGCAGCGGCGGCCGGTTTCGAGGTGGCCGAACCGCAGCTGTTGACGCGCACGGACCAGGAGGTCGACCAGGCGCTGATGTTCGACGCGTTTGCGGCAGGCAAGCCCGGCGAGGCCACGCCCGTGATTCGCAAAGTACGCCTGCAGGACGGCAGGTTCGCGGTCTACAGCCTCGATGCGGTTTTGCCCGGGAGGCCCGAGTCCATTCCGCTCGCCGAGCGGGATCAGCGCAAGCTGCAGTTGGCGCAGCAATCCGGCATTGGCGACTTCCAGGCATTCGTACGCGCGCTGCACGACGATGCCGACATCGTCGTCAACGCGGACGTGCTGGCCCCCGCCGACCTGTTCCAGTAAGCTCGAACCACAAGAAAAACGACGCGGTCGGTTCTCGTGACGACCGGTGGGGGAGCTATGCGTAAACTCGCACTGCATTGGCAGATTCTGATCGCGATAGGACTTGCGATCGCCGCCGGATACGCCGTCAACCAGACCACGACTGAGACCTATACGCCGGGATTGTTCGGCGTCGAGTGGCTCGCCGTCTTCAGCTACCTGGGCGAGATGTTCCTCAACGCGCTGAAGATGATCATCGTGCCGCTGATCACGTCATCGATCATCATCGGCGTTGCGGGCATCGGCGGCGGCGGCAATCTCGGCGCGCTCGGCGGCAAAACGCTGCTGTTTTACGCCTCGACCACGCTGGCCGCAATACTCGTCGGCCTGCTCGTCATCAATGTGGTCGGCCCGGGTTATGTCGACGGCGAGCCGGCCAAAGACCTGCTGGCGCTCGATCAGTCCGTGGCGGACATTGCGTCCCAGGTCGAGGGCAGGGGCGCCGGCGACGTCGCCGAGATATTCCTGCGCATGGTTCCGCCGAATATCGTCC
>JBFISV010000351.1:0-2695 GCA_041608415.1 Woeseiaceae bacterium | reverse complement strand
TATCTGCTCGTGCGTGATCGGGTAATACTCGTCACGCCCGGCCAGTGGAAACAGTGCCAGGTAATCGCGGAATCCACTCGTGTGCTGGAGCATGTGCCGCAACGTGACCGGCCTGTCGTACGCGGGCAGCTCCGGCAGCCATCTGCGCACGTCGTCGTCGAGAGACAAGGCGCCCTCGAGGGCCAGCATGCTGATCACGGCCGCGGTGAATTGCTTGGTCACGGAAGCGACATCAAAGACCGTTCGCGGCGTGATGGGCACGTGGTTGTCGAGATTGGCGTAGCCGTAGCCGCGCAAATATACCAGTGCACCGTCCCGCGCGACGCCAAGCGCGCAACCGGGCGATCCGGGCCTGTCCCAGCGTGCGAAAATGGCATCGATCACGGCATTGCCGCCGTCCGGTCCGGCGCCACTTCCCGGATCGTCCGAGCACCCTGCGGAGATGGTCAGCGCGGCTGCAATTGCTGCGAAGCGAAGTCGCGCCGTCTGCATCCTAGCGGTCGCAAACCGACGCGGCGAACGCGGGCGCCGTCGGCGGCCGCTCGCGATGCGGCGGACCGTCGCCCGCGCTCGTTTGACCAGGCAGCGGCCCGTAGCGGTTGGCCGGCGGCCCGTCGGGCGGCTTCGTGATCCACCATCCCCAGTCGCCATTGTCGATTTGATTGTCCGTGATCCTGATGTCGTATTCGTTTCCGAACAAGTACTGGCGCCAATAGCTGATACCCGTATAAAAGTTCGTGTCCTGAGTGCCGGCCGTCACGGTGTTGCCCGCGACGGTCACGTAAAGCAGGTGCAGCGGACCATCGGCAATCGGGTTTTTCGCGGTCGGGCCGCGCGTGAAAAGCGTAATTCCGGAACGCGCCATTTCGTTGTCGATGATATTGACGCACTCGGCATTGCGGACCACGACGGAGCCGCCCGTTGCGCTCGGTGACCATCCGGAAATCGCGTTCTCCGACAGGTTCAGATACTTCACGGCGTACGCGTACATGCCGTGATCTTCGAGTTGCCCGTTGCCTGGAATGGCAGGATCTCTCGTCATCGTATTGCCGCTGATGTCGATACAGAACGAGCGGCCGGCCTGCTGTGCGGGATCTTCGCAGCCGGTACTGATCGGGGCGTTGGCGTCGTAGCCGAGCACGTTGACCGTGGTCTTGAAGTGCCCGAAACGATCGGTGTCCTCGCATTGGGGCGCGGAACAGCCGAAGTGATTGTCGACGACGTCGGCGTAATGGACCGCATAGAGCTGAACGCCGCGTCCATGGGCATCATCGGTGCGAAGAAACTGATTTTCCCGGATCGTGAGCCCGAATACGTACCTCGCCCTGACGTAGAACGAGTTGAAATCCGGGCTTTGGACGCCGGTGGTTCGATCGACTTTGCCATTTCGAAACGAATTGTCGGCAAGTTCGACATCGCGAATGTCCATGCGTTCTTTCAGGCCGGCGAAGTAGAAGCCGATGTTGTTGAAGTCGATGCCCGTGATGCTGACATCCGCGAACGGATCCGGCACCAAGCCGTCGCGCACGACCTCGATCAAAAGCAGGTCGCTTTTCGCACCTGCATCGAGAACCGCTCTGGCACCGGCGCCGTCTTCTCCGCGGCCGGCCAGGCTGACGCCGTTCTTCAGCGTCAGCGGCCCGTTCATCGAATAGCTTCGCCCGGCCTCGAGGCAGACGCGCTCGCCCGGAACTGCCTCGTCGATGACGTCCTGGATCGCGGCCGCGTCGCCGCCGCTGACCGTCCTGCAGGCCGGCATCTGAGCGATCGCGGCACCGGCCCAGCCCAGGGCTGCCGCAGCCTGCAACAGGCCGATTGTCACGCGCTTAGCGAGCCCCGGGTTCCTCATGCACGATCCTCCCCGCTCCGATCGTAACAGGCAATCGGGAACGATGCCGCGCGGCTCAAATTCCTCGCGGAGCCGTATCAACGGCGCGCTGCACTCCCGCGCACGGAAAACGGGGTCGTCACCTTTTGATATCCCGAGTGGCGCCGCTTGCAGTCGTCAACGGTCGTGCCGCACCCGGGACTTGCGCCTCCGGATAGCAGCGTTCTCGTGCCGCTACGCGTCACCGGCCTACAAGTACAGTGCCGGCAGCGTGAACGACAGCACGAGCCACAGGATCAGTTGCAGCGGCAGCCCGGTTTTGAAAAAGTCCGAGAAGCGGTAGCGACCGGCGCTCATGACAAGGATGTTCGTCTGGTAGCCGATCGGCGTGAGATAGCTCATGTTCGCGCCGAACAACACGGCCAGCACGAAGGGCAGCGCGGGGACCCCGAGTTCCGCCGCTATCTGCATCGCAATCGGCGTCGCGATGACGGCGATGGCGTTGTTCGTGACGACCTCAGTCAACAGCGCCGTCAGAAGCAACAGCCCACTCAACACGACGGGTGGCGGCAGACCCTGGATCAGGAGCACGAACTGGTGCGCCAGGAACTGTGCGGCTCCGGTACCGACCAGGCTGTCGCCGAGCGCAAGACTCACGACGATGACCAGCACCAGCCGCGTGTCGATGGCCTGCCATGCCTCGTTCCACGACAGGCAACGGCAAATCAGCATTAGTCCGACACCGACCAGCGCGCTCGCGACGATCGGCAACAACCCGAGGGCCGCAACCGTCACGACGCCGGCCATAATCGACGTGGCGAGCGTCGCCCTGTTGGTTCTCGGCACGTGAATATTGCGTGCGAGGAC
>JBFISV010000350.1:0-2731 GCA_041608415.1 Woeseiaceae bacterium | reverse complement strand
GCTCGATTCGAGTATTCGGAGGCCGCGCGCGAGATTCACGACGCTGCGCTGCCGGCGCGGGGCCGCAGCGCGCGGACTGCGTTACAATAATCGTCAAAGATGCAAAGGCGAACATGAACCTCTCGGACTGGCTCGACTACGAACTGCTCGACTACGAACTGCTCGGCAACCCGGTTCGCGAATGGACCACGAGCGCCGTCATCCTGATCGTCACGCTCGCGCTGCTGTTCCTGGCCAGGCGCCTGCTGCGCCGGCGCCTGCAAAAACTCGCCGCCGAGGGCGATCGAAATTTCTTCAAGGTCGCGCGGCACGTCGTGGGTCAGTCCCAGGGCTGGTTCCTGTTTCTGATCGCCATCAACGTATCGCTGCGCAGCATCGATGCGAGCGAAAAATTCGATCTCGTTTTCGGGCGCCTGCTGATCATCGGCATGCTCGTCCAGATGGGTATCTGGGCCGTCGCGGGGCTCGGGCGCTTCATGACCTTGCGGCGGGAGGAACAGCTCGAGGAGGATGCAAGCGCCGTCGCCGCGATGGACATCGTCGGCTTCCTGGTCCGGGTCAGTGTCTGGGCCATCGTGTTCCTGCTGGCGCTCGACAATCTCGGCATCAACATCACGGCGCTCGTGGCCGGTCTCGGCGTCGGCGGCATCGCGGTCGCCCTCGCGGCGCAAAACATCATCAGCGACCTGTTCGCATCGCTGTCGATCGTCCTCGACAAGCCATTCGTGCTCGGAGACTTCCTGATCATCGACGACCTCGCCGGAAACGTCGAGAAAGTGGGGATCAAGACGACGCGTATTCGCAGTTTGTCGGGCGAGCAGCTCGTGTTCTCCAACAACGACCTGCTCGCGAGCCGAATTCGCAACTACGGGCGCATGTTCGAGCGCCGCATCGTCTTCACGATCGGCGTGGTCTACCAGACGCCGCTCGACCAGCTCGAACGGATCCCGGCCATCGTCGAAGACGTCATCGTCAAGCAGGAGTCGGCGCGCTTCGACCGGGCTCATTTCCAGAAATTCGGCGATTTTTCACTGAACTACGAAATCGTCTATTACGTGGAGTCCTCGGACTACAAGCTGTACATGAATATCCAGCAGGCCGTGAACCTGGAGATCTTCAGGCGCTTCGCCGATGCAGGCATCGAGTTCGCGTACCCGACGCGAACGCTTTACGTCACGCGCGCGTCCGGCGGCGATGCCGACGGCGCCGCGGAAGCGCCGCCGGCGATCGCGTAGCCGTTTGCATGTTTGCGCCGGGTTCGCAGGAGCGGCAGGGCCGTACCGGTCTTTGTCGATCGTCCCGGCCGACCGATGAAGTGCGTCGAGCAAAGACGAATACCGGTTACGCGTCCGGATTCGGACAGCTCGATACACCCCGCATCCTGTAGGGCCGGCCGTCTTCGCTGGCGGCTCGGGTCGCGGGGGGTGTTCTTTTAGGGTAAACCACCGTGTAGGCTTGGCCCGCAAGGCAGGGTCGCGCGGCGTGCGTCCCGCCGGGATTCGGGAGAGGCATCGATGAAGCTGCGTTACAGGATTACCGCCGGCGTCCTGATCTTTCTGGGTATCGCCCTCGCGGCGCTGGCCGTGATCGTGAGCTACGACGCGGCCTGCGAGCCGTCGCCGGCTACCGAGAGTGGTCCGGACCGGATGTCGGCGATCGTTTATCGCTGCTACGGTTCCGCGGACGTGCTGGAGTTGCAGGACATCGAGAAACCGAAGCCCGCGGAGGGTCAACTGCTCGTCAAGGTCCACGCGGCTTCCGTCAATCCTTACGACTGGCATTACATGCGTGGCTCGCCGTACATCATGCGCCTGGGCTCGGGCATCGGCAAACCGCAAGACACGCGACTCGGCGTGGACTTTGCGGGCACCGTCGTCGCCATCGGCGCAGGCGTCACGCGGTACGCACCGGGCGACGAGGTCTTCGGCGGCAGCGACGGCGCTTTCGCCGAATACGTCACGGTCAGGGAGGACGGCGCGATCGCGCGCAAGCCAGCGAACGTGACGTTCGAACAGGCGGCAGCCGTTCCGATTGCGGCAATTACCGCCCTGCAGGCGCTGCGCGACAAGGGCCAGCTCGAAGCAGGACATAAAGTTCTGATCAACGGCGCGTCCGGCGGAGTCGGCACGTTCGCGGTGCAAATCGCCAAGGCCTTCGGCGCCGAAGTGACCGGGGTCTGCAGCACGAGAAACGTCGATATGGTGCGCTCGATCGGTGCGGATCACGTAATCGACTATAAAAAACAGGATTACACGAGCAGCGGCGAAAAATACGACCTGATCATCGATAACGTCGGCAATCGCTCTCTGCTGGCCAACAGGCGCGTGCTGACCCCCGAGGGAAGATTCGTCATGGTCGGCGCGCAGAAAGGCAACTGGCTCAGGCCTTTGATGGGGCCGATCAAGGCGCTGCTACTGTCGCCGTTCCTGAAACAGGAATTCGTCATGATCATCGCGCAACTTCGCGAGGACGACCTGGCGTACCTCGCCGAACTCATGCAGTCCGGTAAGGTAACGCCCGTCATCGACCGCGAGTACGCGTTGCAGGAGGTTCCCGACGCGATCCGCTACTCCGAAAGCGGCCGTGCGCGCGGCAAGATCATCATCACCACGGGCGGAAACGAATCGATCTAGCTAGGGAGACTCTGATTAATTCTCATCGCACACGTTGCGTTCATTTGGCCTGTGCTGCGGCGCGTTCCGCCGCGCGTATGTCGATACTCGCAAGGAGC
>JBFISV010000349.1:0-2735 GCA_041608415.1 Woeseiaceae bacterium | reverse complement strand
GGCAAACGCGTCGCGAGTCAGGTTTTCGCACCCCGCTTCGAGCACGCGCACGTCGTCCTCGATGCGGATGCCGCCGAACGGCCGCAGCCGGTCCACGGCTTTCCAGTTCACCTGCGATTCGGCCGGCGTGCCGCGCAGGTTCTCGAGCAACATGTCGATGACGTAAAGGCCGGGCTCGATCGTCACGACCATGTCGACCTCGAGTGTGCGCGTCAGGCGCAGGAACGGGTGGCCGCTCGGCGGGTCGATCCGGGTGCCGGATTCGTCCTGCATGTGCCCGCCGACGTCGTGCACCTGTATACCGAGCAGGTGGCCGAGGCCATGCGGGAAAAAGGCTGCCGTCACGCCGGAATCGAGCAGTGCCTGGGGCTCGCCTTTGGCCAACCCGGCATCGGCGAGCAGCCGGGCAATCAGCAAATGCGTCTCCACGTGCAGGGCGCGGAAATCGGCGCCCGCCCGCACGCGTCCGACGATGTCTTGCTGCAAGGCCTCCATCCGATCGATGAGAGCGGCGAATTCGCCGCCAGCGCTTGCGTACGTGCGCGTGATGTCCGAGGCATAGCCGTGAACCTGCGCACCGGCGTCGATGAGAAACGAGCGCCTCGCTGCCGGCGGTTCACGATCGAGGTCGGTGTAGTGCAGGATCGCGCCATGCTCGTTGAGGGCGATGATATTGTCGTACGGCAGCTCGTTGTCGGAGTGCCGAACGGCGTTGCAATAGGCCTGGTGGATCTCGAACTCGGATTTGCCGTCGCGAAACGCCGTCTCTGCCGCGCGATGGCCCGCGGCGCCGCGCACGGACGCGAGGCGCAGGCACGCCAGTTCGTATTCGGTCTTGCGGCCGCGTGCATGGTGCAGGATGTTGATTGTCGTCGTCGGGTTGACGCGCTCGACGCCGAAGGCATGCGCGTCATCGTGAAGCTCGCCGATCAAGATGCATTTCTCGCGTGCCGCCGGCAAGTGCGCATCGACCTCTTCGAGCGAACGGACGATGCGGACGTCGAATTCAGGGGTCCAGTAGCCGTCCGGTTCGCCCGGCACCGGGTGCCAGTAATCGAGGGGCTGACAGTAGATGAGGCGCGGCGTCCGGCCAGGCGTGTAAACGACGTAGGACATCGGCAGGTCGGTCAGCGGCAGCCAGCTCAGGAAATGCGGGTTGGCCCGAAACGGGTAGCCGCGATCGTCGAGGAAGGCGACTCGCGGAGCGCCCGAGAATATGATGGCGTGCGCGGCGCCGGATTTATCCAGCGCATCGTCGTGACGTCGCCTGACGATCCGCAAATGTTCCGGATACAGCGCGCCGAGGCTGGGGTTGCCGTCCGTGTAGTCGTTGTGCATGACCTGGGATCATACCGGCAGAGGCGCATCCGGGCGAGCGGCAATCGGGTCCGCGCGGCGAGTTTCAAAAGCCCGCCAATCTAGGCATCATTGCGGCTCCTGCCGGTTGAGAGTATTGCAATGAGACGAGCGGTTGCCGGTATTGCCGGCGTGCTACTGACGGTACTGGGAGGCGTTGTGGTGGCGGAGAAAATGCCCGGATACGACCGGGTTTCGGGGCGCGCGCATGCGTCGCGGTCGGAGGTCATCGCGCCCACGGGGATGGTGGCAACGAGCCAGCCGCTCGCGACCCAGGTCGGTCTCGACATCCTCAAGGCGGGCGGCAGCGCCGTCGATGCCGCCATTGCCGCCAATGCCGCACTCGGCCTCATGGAACCCACCGGATGTGGCATCGGCGGCGACCTGTTCGCCATCGTCTGGGATGCAGACGCGCGAGAGCTCGTCGGATTGAATGCCTCGGGACGCGCGCCCGAACTCATGACGCTCGATTATTTTCGCGACCGGCAGATGGATTCGATTCCGCCCTTCGGCCCGCTGCCGGTGAGCGTGCCGGGCGCGGTGGACGGCTGGTTCGAGCTGCACGAACGCTTCGGTCGACTGGCGATGCAGGACCTGCTCGCGCCCGCCATTCGCTATGCCGAAAACGGCTTCCCGGTCTCCGAGGTGATCGCCGGCTACCTGGCATCGAACGCCAGGCGCATCGGCCACTATCCGGGATTCGCCGAAACGTTCATGCCGAACGGGCGCACGCCGGACAAAGGCGAGATGTTCAAGAACCCGCGGCTCGCCCGGACCTACCGCCTGATCGCCGAAGGCGGGCGCGACGAGTTCTACGAGGGCGATATCGCGCGGCGTATCGACTCCTATATGCAGGAGCACGGCGGCCTGCTGCGCTACGAGGACCTCGCGGCGCACGAATCGGAATGGGTCACGCCGGTTGCGACGCGCTACCGCGGGTTCGATGTCTACGAGCTGCCGCCCAACGGTCAGGGTATTGCCGCGCTGCAAATACTGAACATCCTCGAGGGTTTCGACATTGCGTCGATGGGCTTCGGCAGCGCCGAGTACGTTCACACCTTCGTCGAGGCGAAAAAACTCGCGTTCGAGGATCGCGCCAAATTCTATGCCGACATGGAATTCGCGGACGTGCCCGTGGGGGTGCTGATTTCCAAGGACTATGCGGCCGCGCGTCGCAAGCTGATTTCGCCGCGCGCCGCAGCCGGGTCGTATCCCCCGGGTGAGGCGAAACTCGATGCCGGCGACACGATATACCTGACGGTCGCCGACGGGCAGGGCAACATGGTGTCGCTGATCCAGAGCAACTACCGCGGGATGGGCTCGGGTATGACGCCGGGCGAACTCGGTTTCGTGCTGCAGGACCGCGCCGAGCTGTTCGC
>JBFISV010000348.1:0-2801 GCA_041608415.1 Woeseiaceae bacterium | reverse complement strand
GCTGCCCTCGTTGTCGGCGAACTGCAGCAGGGCCGTGTTGACTTCGTGCTGCAGGTATTCGGCCGTCAGGCTCGAGTTGATGATGCTGTTCGCCTCGGCAATGCCCTTGGCGCGCTCGATCTCGATCTCGGCGTCTTTCTTGGCGATCTCTACCTGCACCTGTTTCGCTTCGAGCCGCTTCTCGGCTTCTACCGCGTCGCGGATCGCGGCTTCGATGCTCGGATCCGTGTTGAGTGCGCGAACGACGACCCGCGTGATGAACATGTCGCCGGGGTCCGAGCGCTCGAGCCGCTCCTGCAGTTCCTCGAGTACGGCCGTTTGCAGAAATTCGCGCCTTTTGTGCAATTGCAGGCTGTCGATTTCGGACACCTGCTCGTAGATGGCCGAGCGCGCCTCGCGCACGACGAGCCCGTATGCGGGCAGGTAGATGCCGTCCGAGCCGCGTCCCGACGCCGCGGCGTACTTGACCATGAGCTCCGATACGCGGTCCGGCGGCACGCGGTAGAACACCGAGACGTCGAGGTCCTTGAGCGACAGGTTATCCGCGGCTTTCGGCGTGAGGTCGTTGATGTCGATCGCGATTTCCTTGGCGCTGTATTCGATCGCCGTCGTCAGAAACGGCATCTTGAAGTTGAGTCCCTGCAACTGCTCTTCATGATTGACCTTGCCCAGCGTCCGCTCCACGGCGACGTTACCGGTCTCGACCGTGTAGGCGCTCATGAAGGCGATGACGACAATGATTGCGAGCGGAAATACCGCCCCGATTGCACCGAGTCTTTTCACACATTTCTCCTGATTCGAACCGTGCTCGTGATGGCTCCGCCAAGCGATGAGCGGAGTCCTGATGCCTCAATTCTTGCAGAGGTCGCTTTCGAGGTACATGGCGAGGCGCGACACGGGGCTCGCTGTATCGCTGTGCGAGTTGACCACCAGGACCTCGGGCGGCAGGTTGGCGACGGCCCATCCCGCGAACCAGCATTCTGTGATCGCACGCTCCGCGCGCGGCGAGGTCGCCGCGGAGCGCGGCACGTGAATGTCGGAGACGAAGAAGTAGCCGCGATCGAGCGCCCACACGCCGAGCATCGCATCGACGTGCGGGTTGGCGCCCATCGTGACGATCCTGACACGATTGGGTTTGTCGCCGAGAACGAGCGCATCGGCGACGGGCGTCACCTCTGCGCGGGCGTTTTTCCGCGCGAGGCGGTCGTCGGGCATGTCCGGTCGATTGAGCGCGGCGGCGAGAAACGCGGCGCTCTCGCGCGGCGCATATAAAGCGGCGCCCGCGGCGGCGAAGGCGCGCGCGCCGCCGGCATGATCGTCGTGAAAATGCGTCAGCGCGACGGCGAACAGCGGACGGCCGGGAAGCTGCTCGCGCAGGAAATCGACCAGGGCTTCGGACAAGCCGCTGATGCCGAGGCCGGGCACGAGGTCTGCGGGCGGGATGTGATGCAGTTCGAGCCATCCCGTTGGCGCATCCGCGACGACGAGACCTTCGGCCGTGTCAATCACCATGTGCCGGAATCCGGTTCGCACTCCTGTGACGACGTAGACGTCATCGGCCAGCTCGACGAGCCGCATGTCGACCCGCGCCGGCCAGTTGCTCCCCACAACGGCGATCGTCTCGCTGTCCGGCGCGGTTTCCCACAGGCTTTGGGCTTCGGCATCGGGCACGTCGCGCCATCGGCCGCGCGCAAGGAAAACGACGTCACTGTCGAGACTCAGCGAAGCGAGCGGTTGATCGGGTTCCGTCCAGTCCCACCGCCAGGTCACGTCGACGAGGCCCCTGAACGGCATCGGCGCCCTGGAGCGGGCGAAGGTCAATCCCCGCTCGCTGGCGGACCATTCGAGGGGACCGACGGCGCCGGGATCGCGCTCCAGTTCGTCGCGCAGGCGCCGGGGGTCGAGCCGCCGCAGGCTCAGCGCTTCGGCGAGGTTATCCGTACCGTCGAACTCGATATCCGGCGAGGCGCCACGATTCAGTATGCGAACCGTATCGGGCGGAAAATACGCGACCGTCCAGCGACCCTCCATGTCCGGGTTGGATCTGCCGCTCGCGGCAAACAGCACGCGCGCGGAGTCGTCCTCGGTGACGACGCACCAGCGGGCCGGGTAGGTCTCGCCGGACGCAGGCCGCGTCCCCTGGTAGCGTGCGCCGAGGTCGAAGGAACCTTCGAGACAAAACTCGCTCGTCGCGGCACTGAGTGCCGCAGGGATCATCAGTGCCAGGAGCACGCATCGCATCGGGCCATTATTTCGCGACACGGCGCCCGGATCCACTCCGTTTGCCGACCCCTTGATTTTACGGGGGTCAGAAGCAGGCGGTCGACCAGCTCGTCGTGTCGCCCGATTCGAAGCCGTCCGCGAAAATGTGCTCGGGCGCAAAAGCATCGATGTCGTTGAACGTACCGTCCTTCCAGGTGATCGAACCGGTCGCGCTGAACGTGCCGGGGCCCGCATTGGGCGTGCCGGACAGTTCGAGATCGGCGACGCCGTCGCAGCTCGTGCTGTCGTCGACGGAGCCGACGGCGTCATGGCCGTCGATGAGGCCGTAGCCGCTGTCGAAGTCGAAGCCCGCCGCGCCCATGTCCCGGGCGCTCGCGATCAGCACGTCCTCGACCCCGGCTGGTGTCAGTTTGAAGAAGGCGTCGCGCATCAGCGCCGCGACGCCCGCCGCATGCGGCGCGGCGGCCGACGTGCCGAAGAAATTCGGAAACGTGTCGGTGTCGCTGCCGTCGCCGGGATCGGCAATGTCGGTGTCGAAAAAGGTCGTATTGGCGCCGTCGGGCGCAACGATTTGCGGG
>JBFISV010000347.1:0-2822 GCA_041608415.1 Woeseiaceae bacterium | reverse complement strand
GCGCATGACGATCGCGGTATCTTCGGAACCGGCCGAGATCATAGTGCGCTCGAAGCCCTTCGCCATGGACAGCACGGCCGCGAACACGAGCACGACAGCCGCGACGCCGATGACCGCAACCGTGGACGAGGCCATGCGCTGCGGCAGGTTCCTGAGGTTGAGGAGGGTGACGGCAATGATTTGTCGAATCGTTTTCATAGTATTCACTCAGGCGCGCGCAAGCGCATCGATGATCGAAAGGCGCATGGCCTTGATCGCGGGGAAAACGCCGGCAAGAATGCCGGCACCGATCATGATCGTTACGGCAACCGCGATGGCATTCACAGACAGGTAGACGCCCGGCAAAAACGCACCCATGGCCTGCGCGGCAACCTGCACGAACAGCCAACCCGCGCCGAGGCCGAGCAGGCCGCCGATCAGCATGATCAGTATCGACTCGGCCAGAACGATGCCGAGCACCGTCGTGTCGCTGAAACCCAGCGTCTTCAATACGGCCAGCTCCGCTATGCGCTCGCGCACCGATTGCGACATCGTGTTGCCGGAGACGAGCAGCAGTGTGAAAAACACGGCGCCCATGATGAGCGTCACGATCAGGGCGATGTTACCGAACTGCTTGGCGAACGATTGCGCGAAGGCCGCCTCGGTGCTGGTCTCGGTCTCGTTGGGCGAGTTGGCGAACTGCTGATCGATCGCCGTCGCGACCTGTGCCGGGTCGGCGCCGGGACGGATGCGCAGAATGTACCAGCCGACCGTACCCTGCCCGAAGGCGCGCGCTTCGTCGAAATAGTCGTAGTTGAACAGCATGTAGGCGGTAGAACCGCGCGGATCGTCGGTCGAGAAGATGCCTTCGATATCGAACTCCCAGGTCCGGCCGCCGTCGGCCTTGGTCCAGATCGTCGCCTGCAACGGCATCCGGTCGCCGACCTCGAGGCCGAACTGCTCGGCGATTTCCCGGCCGATCACGGCCCCGGTGCGGTTCTTCGCCCAGGCATCGAGCTGCTCCCGCGGCATGACGAGTTCCGGATACAGTGCGAAATACTCGTAAGGACGGGTCGGAAACTGGCCGAACTGGTTGCGCGGCTCCTGGTAATAGCCTCCGAACCAGGAGGCATGCGTCACCGCCTGGACACCGGGGGTCGAGGCGATGCGGCTTTCGTACGCGATCGGCAGCGGGTTGATGAGGGAAATCTTGTGAATCACGACGAGCCGCTCGGCATCGGCGACGTCCTCGCCGCTCTTGAACGCATAGCCGATGGCCGACAGCAGCGCGAACAGCAGGAAGGCGACGAAAATCGAGAGCAGCGTGAGCAACGTGCGGATTTTCTTGCGCCACGCGTTTTTCCAGACGAATCCGAAATACTTCATGCGGTCACCCGCTGCTCCAGCGTGCCCTTGTCACAGTGCAGGATACGGTTCGCATACTCGGCCGCCTGCGCATCGTGGGTCACCATGACGATCGTCTTTTCGTGCTGGCGATTGAGGATCTGCAGGAGCTCCAGGATTTCCTCGGCGGATTCTCGGTCGAGGTCGCCCGTCGGTTCGTCGCAAAGCAGCAACGCGGGATCCGAAACAATGGCGCGCGCGATCGCCACGCGCTGCTCCTGGCCGCCCGAGAGCTCTCGCGGGTAGTGCTTCGCCCGGTCCGCGAGACCGACGATCTCGAGCGCTATCGAGGCTCGCTTCGCGCGTTCCCTGCCGCTGAATTTCGTCAACAGCAGCGGCAATTCGACGTTCTTCTGCGCGGTCAGGACCGGCAGCAGGTTGTAGAACTGAAAAATGAAGCCGATGTGCGTGGATCGCCAATGCGACAGCTGGCTGTTCGACATCGACGAAAGTTCGGCGTCGCCGACCCTGACGGTGCCCGAGGTCGGCTTGTCGAGGCCGCCCAGCAGATTCAGCAACGTCGTCTTCCCGGAGCCGGACGGGCCCATGACCGCGACAAAGTCGCCTTGCGGAATTTCGAGGTCGAGGTTGTGCAGCACCTCGACCTTCTCCTTGCCTTTCCGGTAGGTCCGGCTGACACCGGACAATCGGGCGAGTACCTCACTCATGGCTCGTTCCTTCTAATTGCTGGTAACTGTCTGGCCCGCGCGCAGCGGCTTCTCGGACGTGCGGACAACGAGCTCGCCACTGGCGAGCCCTTCCGTAACGAGCAGCTGCGGCCGATCCCTGGCGCCGGCCACGGTCACGGCCTGCCGCTCCACAATGCCGTTCCTGACTCGCCAGACGTAGTCGCCGGCCGCGTCGGAACGCAGGGCCGCCGAGGAGATCAGAACACCGCGGACCTCGCGCGTCTGTGATTCGGGCGCCTCGCTGCCGAGGAAAGCGACTTTGACGCCCATGTCGCGCAGCACGCGTTCGTCGCGCTCGAGCAGGCCGATGCGGACGCGCACGGTGGCTTTCTGCCGGTCGGCGGTAGGGACGATCGCGATCACCTCGGCCGGTATGCGCCAGTCCGGATAGGCATCGAGCACGGCGGATACGCGCTGTCCCGGGGCAACGCGCTGGATGTAGGCCTCGTTGACGTCGACCTCGATCTCGAGCGAATCGGTGTCGATGATCGTGCAAATACCCGTGCGCGTGAAACCGCCGCCCGCGGAGACGGGCGAGATCATTTCGCCGGGCTGCGCGTTCTTCGTGACCACCATGCCGGCGAACGGCGCGCGAATCGTCATATTCGACAGCGCGTCACGCGCGAGTGCCACATTGACGCGGGCGACGGCGACGTTTTCGCGCCCGGTTTCGAGTCGCGCAGCGAGTTCGTCGTAGAGGGCTTCCGCGGCATCGAGACTCGCCCTGCTCGCGAGGCCCTTGCCCGTGAG
>JBFISV010000346.1:0-2922 GCA_041608415.1 Woeseiaceae bacterium | reverse complement strand
GCGGCTCGACGAAACCCGAATTGTTGCAGCTGACCGTGCCGGCCGTGAAGGCCGACGTCGGGGTGGCGATCGACGGCGACGGCGATCGCGTCGTGCTCGTCGACGAGCAGGGCTGTCTCGTCGACGGTGACCAGCTGCTGTATATCCTCGCCACTTCGCGCCACAAGGAAGGCCGGCTCAGCGGCCCGGTCGTCGGGACTGTCATGAGCAATCTCGGGCTCGAGCACGCGCTGCGAGCACTCAATATCGAATTTCGCCGTACCCCGGTTGGCGATCGATACGTGCTGGAAACCCTGCGCGAGACCGGGGGCGTTATCGGCGGCGAAACGTCCGGTCACATGATCGTGCTCGACCAGACGACGACCGGTGACGGTCTGGTGTGCGCGCTGCAGGTGCTCGCAGTCATGAAGCGCACGGGCAAGCCGCTGTCCGAACTCGTCGCGGGCATGCCGAAGTACCCGCAGACCATGGTCAATGTACGTACCGACAAAAAGCTCGATCCGGACAAGAGCCCGGCCATCAGGGATGCGGTCGTGGCGGCCGAGAACGAGCTCAAGGACTCTGGCCGCGTGGTGCTGCGCGCGTCGGGTACCGAACCCGTCATCCGGGTCATGGTCGAAGGTGAGGACGAGACCAAGGTCGTGGCGCTGGCGAAACGTCTCGCCGAAGTTGTCGCCGCAGCCGCGGCCTGAGCATTTGAGCCAACCAACCCGGCGCGAATCGCGTTGATTTGAGGGCATAGCCCCGGTATCCTTGCGCGCCTTTTAGGCGTCTGGATAGCGCGATGCGCGACACCCTCATAGCCGGAAACTGGAAAATGAACGGCGATTCGGCCCGGAACGCCGAGCTGGTCGCTGGAATTGTCGCCGCAGCGCCCGATTCGGTGCGGGTGCGATTGCTCGTGTGCCCGCCATTTCCGTATCTGGCTGCGGTGGCGGCTGCCGTCGAGGGAAGCCCGGTTTCATTGGGCGCGCAGACCGTCTCGGAGTATGATTCCGGGGCCTTTACGGGCGAGGTGGCGGCCGCGATGCTCAAGGATATCGGCTGCGAGTTCGTTATCGTCGGCCACTCGGAACGGCGCACCCTGTTTGGCGAGACCAGCGCCGCAGTGGCCGCGAAGTTCCAGGCCGCGCAAAAGGCGGGCCTCAAGCCGATTCTGTGTGTCGGTGAAACCCTCGAAGAACGGGAGGCCGGGACGACCAAGGCGGTTATCGACGAGCAGCTCGATGCCGTGCTCGACAGTGCGGGAATCGGCGCGTTTGGCAACGCCGTCATCGCGTACGAGCCGGTCTGGGCCATCGGTACCGGCAAAACGGCATCGCCGGAACAGGCCGAGGAAGTGCATGCACACATACGCGGCGTGCTGGCCCGTCATGACGCTACCACTGCGGATCGCGTGCAAATCCTGTACGGCGGCAGCATGAAGGGCGAGAATGCGTCAGGCTTGCTCGCACAGCCGAACATCGACGGCGGCCTGATCGGCGGCGCGTCGTTAAAAGCGGCAGATTTTCTGGCAATCGCGAACGCGGCGGCCGAGGATTAGGAACGAATGGAAAATATTCAGAAGGTTATTCTTATTATTCATACGGTGATTGCGCTTGCGATCATCGCGCTCGTGTTATTGCAGCGTGGCAAGGGTGCGGATGCGGGCGCGGGGTTCGGCGCAGGTGCGTCGGGCACGGTTTTCGGTGCGCGCGGATCCGGCAGCTTTTTCTCGCGAATGACCGCGGTCCTGGCAACGGCGTTTTTCGCAAGCAGCCTGACGCTCGCATACCTCAGCAGCCAGCGTGCCGAAGCGCCCGACAGCCTGCTCGAGACGGTACCTGCCGTTGAGGACGAAGTGCCGGCGGACGAGGTGCCCGAGTTGCCGCATGAACTGGAGGATGCCGACATGCCTGCGCTCGAGGATGCTGCCGAGCAGTTGATTGACCAGGCCGACATGCCGGCGCTCGAAGAGGATCTTCCGGTATCCGACGAAGGCCAGTAGGATCAGCGCCGTGACCGTAGCTCTGGTGGTGGAATTGGTAGACACGCTGTCTTGAGGGGGCAGTGGCGAAAGCCGTGCGAGTTCGAGTCTCGCCCAGAGCACCAATCTTTTCAGTTTTGTAGCGGCCCCGACGGGACGGGGGCTGTATTCGCGGAGCGCCACGCTGATACAATGAGGCGACTTGAGGCCATATCGCGCCGACACTTTATAAAGTGATGCTGCAAGAATATTTTCCGATCCTGGTTTTCCTCGGCGTCGCCGCGGGAATCGGCGTGCTGCTCCTGGCCCTCGGTTTCCTGATCGGCTCCGGCTCGAAAGACGACGAAAAGCTGTCGCCCTATGAATGCGGCTTCGAGGCCTTTGAAGATTCGCGCAGCAAATTCGACGTCCGCTACTATCTCGTCGCGATCCTGTTCATTATTTTCGATCTCGAAATCGCATTCCTGTTTCCATGGGCGGTGTCGCTGGATGCGGTAGGCCATTTCGGCCTGATATCGATGGGCGTATTCCTGTTGGTCCTGGTCGTCGGTTTTATCTATGAGTGGAAGAAAGGGGCGCTCGAATGGGACTAGCCGAAGAGACGACCCCTGCAACCCGGAACGGCGCGGAAGCGGCTGGAGAGAGCCTTCAGAAGAAGGGATTCGTCGTAACGAGCGTCGATGCCGTCATGAACTGGGCCCGCACGGGTTCGTTGTGGCCGATGACCTTCGGCCTGGCCTGTTGCGCCGTCGAGATGATGCAGGCAGGCGCCTCCCGCTACGACCTCGACCGCTTCGGCATCATTTTCCGGCCGAGCCCTCGCCAGTCGGACTGCATGATCGTCGCCGGCACCCTGACGAATAAAATGGCGCCGGCTTTGCGCAAAGTGTACGACCAGATGCCGGAGCCGCGCTGGGTGGTATCGATGGGCTCCTGCGCCAATGGCGGCGGTTACT
>JBFISV010000345.1:0-2945 GCA_041608415.1 Woeseiaceae bacterium | reverse complement strand
TCGCTGCCGGCGGAACTCGAAGGCGTCGCGGACGTCGCGTTTTTCCCGCGCGTGCTGCACAACCTCGCCAACTTCCAGAATGCCGGCCACGGTGACTTTCTCGACCGGGCGCTCGCCGATACCTATGCGGTCCTGAAACCGGGCGGGGTCTTCGGGATCGTGCAGCACCATGCCCGTGACGACATGTCGGATGAATTCGCCGACGGCAGCCACGGCTACCTCAAGAAGGCCTGGCTGATCGGCAAGGTCAAGGACGCAGGCTTCGAGTTCGTCGCCGAGTCCGCGATCAACGCCAACGACAAGGATCAGCCGACGGAAGAGGATATCGTGTGGCGGCTGCCGCCCTCGTACGCCCTCGCCGGCGACGATGCCGAGCAGAAAGCGGCGCTCGATGCGATCGGTGAGTCGAATCGCATGACGCTCAAATTTGAAAAACCCGAGTAAGCCGGAACACTCAGAAGCAAAATCGTTTTTTGTAGCGCTCTTCGAGTGCGGTGTGCGTCTTCCAGAATGGCGGCGGCTCCCCGCCGTCGAGTACTGCGGCGAGAATTGCAAAGTGCGTGTGCCAGCCCGCGCACACGCTCATGATTTCATCGGGTGAAATCAGTCCGCGGTGCGTCAGCACGAGCTTCACCTCGTCGCCGGCATCGGCGAGTTCGTAGCAGACCTGGGAGGTGACGCCCTCGACGTCCCAGGTGTGCTCGAGAAGCCGCGGCACCTCGCAGCGAAGGACCTCCCCCGAGAAGGACACCTTTTCCGGGATGTCGCGGTATTTCTCGGGAGGCTCGATGTCCGCCCGGGTCGACAGCGACTTGTTGTCGAAGTGCATGTCGACCTTGCCGCCGACCTCGAGCACGGTTCCGCCCGCGCAGAGCCATTTCTCACGTTTGTCGCTCTCGACCAGGTATTGCCACACGCGCTCGATCGGCCCGGGCAGCCGCCTTTCGAACTGCACCGTCGATTCGTCGAGTAATTCGCCGTACATGGGCCATATGATGAAGAAACCAGGGGGGCTTAATCAAGGGCATCGGCGGTGACGGTCCGCACAGGACGCAGGTCGAAGTGCGGCACAGGCCGACCGGGAGCTCGGCGGCCCGGGTCGAATTCGAGGTCCCGGGATACACGCCCCGCAGCGTTATCCCATGTCGAACAGCAGGATTTCCGCGGTCTCGTCGGCGCGCAGAGTGAGCTTGTCGACGCCCTCGATCGCCACGCCGTCGCCGTCGGCTATCGCTTTATCGGCTATGGTCTTACCGGCGCTCGTAGCGTCGCCGATGCAGAGCCGGCCGCGGACGACCTGCAGGTAGCCGCGCCGGCCGGGCGCGAACGCATACTCGAGCGATCGCCCGCTCTCGAGGACGCTCGTCAACAGTTTGATGTCCTGATGAATCGTCAGCGAGCCGTCGCGGCCGTCGCGTGAGCCCAGCAGGCACCATCGGTTTTGCTTGTCCTCGCGCGCAAAGGCCTTCTGTTCGTACCCCGGCTCGAGCCCCGTGGCTTCCGGCAATATCCAGATCTGCAGCAAATGCGTCGTTCGCCCGGAAGCGTTGATCTCGCTGTGCAGGATTCCCGTACCGGCCGTCATGCGCTGCACATCGCCCGCGCGGATCTTCGATCCGTTGCCCATGCTGTCCTCGTGTTCGAGCTCGCCGTCGATCACGTAGGTTACGATTTCCATGTCGCGATGCGGATGCGTGCCGAAGCCGGTGCCCGCAGCGATGCGATCCTCGTTGATGACGCGCAGGCTGCCGAAACCCATACGTTCGGGGTCGTGGTAGTCGGCAAAGGAAAAACTGTGCCGCGTATCGAGCCAGCCCAGGTTCGCGCTGCCGCGGCTGTCGGAGGGTATGATCTCGAACACGCTGTCGCTCCCGAACAATTCAGACGCCTGGTTCGAACGATTGTTGCAGACTATGGCCAACCGCGGCGAGTTCACGCGACGCGCCTCGGCACCGAACTGCTGCGGCGGACGACCCGCCGCATCCATCTGGCCGACACGGGCCGCGCCTTCTACGCGCGCAGCGTGCGCATCCTCGTCGATCTCGACGAAGCGGAGGCCGCCGTCGCGACGGCGAACGGCGTGGCCCGCTACGGATCGCCATGCCCGTGTCGTTCGGTATTCGCCACATGTGAGCTTTAATCGCCATATTCAGTGGCTGTCATCCCGGAATTCATTTCGATCTCGATCTCGACGACCGGCGCGTCGACCTGATCGAGGAGGGCGCCGACCTCACGATCCGTATCGGGCGCCTCGAGGACTCGTCGCTGATCGCTCGGCGCCTGTTCGACGCGCGCAACATGCCTGCCTCGTCTACACGAATGTCCCGGTCCCGGGTCGATGGCGCTGCACCGACGGCGCGCAGCGTGACAGCGTCGTCGACGTCAATGTCGCCATGACGGCGGACCGCGGCGACTTCGTTTTGGCGGCGGCTGCGGAGGGCCTCGGTGTCACGCTGCAGCCGACCTTCATCGCGGGCGAGGCGATTCGCGGGGCCGAACTGGTACCGATGCTGCGCGACTTCCAGTGGCCGGCCTCTCCGGCCTGTGCGCTGTATCCGCCCGCGCGCCAGCTCTCCGCGCGCGTGCGCGCCTGCATCGACTACTTCGCCGGACATTTCGCCGGCACCCCCTACACGGACAACGACTGCGAGAATTGCTGAACGGGGCAAACGAATCGCGCCGGCGATGGTCGAAGAATGAGGTACGCTATCGGTCTGTTGTGACACGAGCCGCTGCGAATCGGACCATTGAAAATCGGACCATTGAGAAAGGAGGGTGGGATCCCGCCATGAAAGCCAGGCCGACATTTTTCGCCGCCATGCTGGCCGGCATCCTCGCCGCAACGCTTGCGATTCCGGCCAGTGGCGAGATCACGGTGCGCGAGTTCAGGGGCGACAGGACGATGACGACGGGCGAATTCACCGTCGACGCTCCGTGGTTGCTCG
>JBFISV010000344.1:0-2949 GCA_041608415.1 Woeseiaceae bacterium | reverse complement strand
TCTTCCATGATCAGGTCGACCGCGAAATATTCGATGAAGAATTCGGCGTCGTGCGCGAGTGACTGCTGATACAAGGTGTGCAGCATCGCATGGCCCGTGCGGTCCGCGGCCGCGCAGGTCCGCTGTGCCGTGCCCTCGCCGTAGCGCGTCGTCATACCGCCGAACGGCCGCTGGTAAATGCGCCCGTCTTCGGTGCGACTGAACGGCACTCCGTAATGCTCGAGCTCGATCACGGCGTCCGGGGCTTCCTTGCACATGTATTCGATCGCGTCCTGGTCACCGAGCCAGTCGGAACCCTTGATCGTGTCATACATGTGCCAGCGCCAGTCGTCCTCGCCCATATTTCCGAGCGCCGCGCTTATGCCTCCCTGGGCCGCCACGGTATGGCTGCGCGTCGGGAAAACCTTCGTCACGCAGGCCGTCTTGAATCCGGCCTGCGCCAGCCCGAACGTGGCACGCAGTCCCGCGCCACCGGCACCGACGACGATGACGTCGTAGCTGTGATCCACAAATTCGTAGTCCTCGCGGACACGGCTCATATTTGCAACCCGATTCGCAGTACCGCGTAAGCCGCGGCTACTCCGACGAATATATGTGCGAAACGCGAAACGACAAGCGCGAGCGGCTTGGAGACCGGCGCATGCACGTAGTCTTCGATCACCACCTGCACGCCGAGGTAGGAATGATAGGCGACGGTGATGCACAACAGAACCAGCAAGACACTGTTGATCGGTTTGCCGATGAAGCGCACGACTTCGAGATAATGCGTGCCGGGCAGAAGATACATCGATACCAGGAACCAGCTGCCGAGCAGCGCGAGCCCAATCGCGGACAAGCGCTGGCTGACGAAATGATCGGTGCCCTCCTTGGCCGAGCCGAGGCCGAGCACACGCCCGAGCGGCGTTTTCAGGCTCACAGCTTCACGACCCAGAACGCGGCCGTAAGCAGCGCGGCGAGTACCAGCACGGCCCAGGCCGAGGCATTGGCATGCTGCTTTTCGAAGCCGTAGCAGCTGTCCCAGACCAGGTGGCGGATGCCGTTGCCCAGGTGCAGTAAAAACGCAAAGGTCCAGCCGACGAGCAGTGCAATCGCAACGGGCTGGGACATCAGCGCCCGGAAATTCTGGTATTGCTCGGGGCCCGCCGCTGCCTGTACCAGCCACGCCGCAAAAACAATGAGGCCGAGAGACATCGCGAGGCCGGTCGCGCGATGCAGTATCGACAGGACCATGGTTATGGGCCAGCGATAGATCGTCAGGTGTGGCGACAGCGGCCTGCCGGAATTTCTCATGGATGGTATCTTGTGATTGCGGGTCCGATCATCGGCTCGGAGTATTATTCATCGTGCCTCGCGGCACAAGGTGGGCGGCTAGAAGTCGATGCAGCGCCCGGCTTTTTCCCAGTCGCCGAACCGCGTCGGGTCGGGACCGTCGCGGCCGCCGATTTCCCTCGGTGGCGCAGGCTTTGCGGAGTCCGCCGTTTCGTCCCGGAATTGGTCCCGGAGTTCGTCCGAGTCCGCGTCGCCGGAGTTGATTGCGGCCGGAACGCCCTTATGTTTGGATGTTTTGCGACTCATCATCCGAGTATGCCAGACGATGGCCGCAACTGCATGAACGCGCGCGCCCGCGTTGCACTTTGATACAAAGAGAAGCGATGACCGACACCGACTACAAAAGCATTGCCGTAACCGGCAATGATGCGTTCGACTTCCTGCAAGGCCAGTTGAGCAACGACCTGCGCCGCCTCGATGAGCGCGAAACACTGCTGTCGGCATGGTGCAATCCGAAAGGCCGCGTCATCTGCCTCGCGCGCGTAACGCGTGCCGAGCACGGCTACCTGCTGACACTGCCCGAAGATCTCGCCGACAGCGTCGCCAGGCGGCTTACCACGTTCCGGTTTCGCGCCAGCGTCGAATTCGAGATCGGCCCGCCAGCCCTGGCCGCGGTTGTCGGCCCGGCTGTCGGCGAAGAGCCGCTCCGCGATTGGCGGCTCGCCAACCTTCGCGCCGGCATTCCCGAAATCACGGCCGATCAGTCCGAGCAATTCACGCCACACATGCTGAACCTGGATCTGCTCGATGCCTTGAGCTTCGACAAAGGCTGTTATACGGGCCAGGAGATCGTTGCCCGCACGCACTACCGTGGCGCGAGCAAGCGGCGACTGTTGCGCTTCGAATCCGGCGCGCCCGTTTCCGCCGGGGACGCGGTATTCGACGGCGATCGCAAGGTAGGCGACGTCGTGAACGCGATCGGCATCGAACTGCTCGCCGTCGTGCCGCTCGAGAACAAAGACCAGCCGCTGAGCGCGGCCGGCGTCTCGCTTACTCGAAAGGACCTGCCGTACATGTGAACATCGGCGGCGGCGCTTCCCGCGGGCGGCCCGGTTCGGCGGCCACAGGGCGTTGGCCTGCCGCGTGCGGGCCAGCCGTGCGAATTCCCGGCATCAGTCGAATTGTTCGGGCCGCATGTGCGGAAACAGCAGCACGTCGCGTATGGACGGCGAATCCGTCAGCAGCATCACGAGACGATCTATGCCGACGCCGATGCCGGCCGTCGGCGGCATCCCGTATTCGAGTGCGCGTATGTAGTCGTGGTCGAACGCCATTGCCTCCTCGTCACCGGCGGCACGATTCTCGGCCTGCGAACGAAATCGCTCGGCCTGTTCCTCGGGATCGTTCAGTTCCGAAAAGCCGTTCGCAATTTCGCGGCCCGCGATGAATAGCTCGAATCGATCGGCAATGAACGGATCATTTTCGTTCCTGCGGGACAGCGGCGAGACCTCGGTCGGGTACTGCACGACGAAGGTAGGCTCGCGCAGATTCGCCTCGCCTGTCTTTTCGAATATTTCGATTTGCAGTTTGCCGGGACCGTAACCTGCCTCGACGGGAATGCCCAGGCGCTCGCAGACGCCTTCGAGATAATCGCGCTCCCGCAGCCGCGTCCGGTCGAGG
>JBFISV010000343.1:0-2959 GCA_041608415.1 Woeseiaceae bacterium | reverse complement strand
GTCGGCTTCCAGCAGACCAACATCAACATCGGTGAGCTGGAGACCAACGGTATAGACCTGCAGGTCGTGTACGATTTCGACGTTGGCCAGCACGGCTTCCGTGTGGACTACGCGGCGACGATCCTCGATCAGCTGGACCTGGTGCCGTTCCCTGGCGCCGACCCGATCAAGTGCGCCGGTTTCTTCGGTAACAACTGTGCCGGCGACCCCGAGAAGGGCCCCAGCCCCGAGTACCGGCACCGCGTAGTCGGGACCTGGCAGACGCCGTGGTCGGTTGACGTCGGCGCGACGTGGCGTTTCTTCGACTCGACCAAGAACGACAACCCGGCCGAGACGCTGGAGACGAAGCTGAGTTCGGTCAGCTACCTCGACCTGAACGCCAGCTGGTACGTCATGGACGACGACATCACGATCCGCGGCAGCATCCTGAACGTGCTCGGCGAGGATCCGCCGATCTTCTCGGGTGCCGGTCCGGCCCTGGGTAACGGCAACACCTACCCGACCGTGTACGACACGGGTACGACGTATGTCGTTGCACTGAAGTACAACTTCTAGTGTTAAGATTTCCAGGCTGAGTCATCAGCCTGGTCTGCTCGAGAAAATACCCGCAGTTCGCTGCGGGTATTTTTTTGCGTTTGGGGTCAGCGTTGGGGGTCAAGTCTGCCCATTTCCCTTTTTTCGCAAATTTAAGGTGTCAAGTCTGCCCCTGCGACAAATGGGAATGGGTCTAATCGTCCGGAATCGGCTCGTTCAGCAGCAGCGCGCGCACGAATTTCATGGGCGGTGAACCATGGGAAAGCACCGCGTCGTGATAGCGGCGCAGCGTGAATTCCTCGCCCCATGCGGCTTCCGCCGCGGCACGCATCTCGACGTGCTCCTGGTAGCCGACAAAATACGTGGACAGCTGTGCCGAGGTGAGCTGAGCCCGCACCCACTTGCCGGCCGCTTCGCGCTCTTCCTGGAACCCGCCTTCTATCATGAGGCGCATCGCGGCCTCACGGGTCATGCCGTCGACGTGGATCGCCGCATCGATAATCGCGTTCGTCACGGCGCGCAGGTACCACTTCAGGTTGATGAGCCGCATCAGGGGATCATGGCCGAGATAGCCGGCGTCGATCATCACGCGTTCCGCGTACACGGCCCAGCCCTCGACGAACGGGCCGGACCAGAACACGCTTCGCAAGGCCGAGGGATAGCGGTTGCTCAGGGCGAGTTGCAGGTAGTGTCCGGGCACTCCCTCGTGCATCGTGAGGTCCTGCATCGAATACAGATTGTATTCACGCAGGAAAGACCGTACCTGCTCGTCGCTCCAGTCTTCGGGCAACGGCGCCACGGCATAAAACGCGCTTTGTCCCTTGTCGAGCGGACCCGGCGGGTCGAGATACGCAACGGTCACTCCTCGCTGGAACTCGGGCATGACGATGATTTCGACCGGGTCGTCGGGCATCGTCACGATGTCGCGTGCGATGACGAAATCGGTCGCCTGCTGCAGTTGCCCCCTGGCGACGTCGACAATACCGTCGCGCGGCGGCAGGTGCCGATAGGCGTTTTCGAGCGCCGCGCGAATAATCGCCTGCTTGTAGGCCTCGTCGGGCGTATCCGGAAAATAGGTATACGGATGCTCGGTCGAATACACGTCCTTCGCGATCGCATACATTTGATTGCGCACGGCTTCATACTCGCTCTCGGCGCGCGAGGCGATGTCTTTTCGGCTCAGCGGCGAATTCAGGAGAAACCCGAGCTTGACGTCGTAGAGTTCGGCGCCGATGCGAAATTCGCCGGCCGCGCGCGGCAAAAGCTCGTCCTCGAGCCAGGCCTGGTGCTCTGCGATGGCGCCCCTCGCGACTTCGATGGCCGCCTCGAGACGCCGGCGATCTTCGCTCCCGAGCGCATCCACGTGCGGCAGGATCATTGCCTCGATAATCGAGCTGAGGCCGGGATTCTGCGCGACTGCGGTCTCGGCATGCACTTTGGGTACGCGTTCCGGCGACAGCGAAGCGCGCGCCTGCTCGAAGAATCGTGGCAATTGCGTGAGCCGCGCCGCCACGTTTCCGAGGCGCGTATCGAGCGGCGCGAAATCGCGCGCTACGAGCGCGTAAATCGCGTTGCCCGCGGTGTCTACATAGACGAGCGGATTCCAGGCCCATTCCGCGAGCGTATTCTGCATCCAGAGGCTCGACTCGATTTCCCGGCGCAGCAACGCCGCATCGACCTGGTTTGCGCGCGACAGCTGCGTGCGATCGATTGCCGCGAGCGCCCGCGCGTATTCCGCGTACAGTTCGGTCCTGCGGCGCCGCGCCGCGGTGTCGACGTCGTCGAGTCTGTCGTCAGCGCCGTGATCGCCGACCAGGGTCGCCGCCACCGGCGAGAAGTTGCCGAGATCGTCCAGGTATTCGCGGGCGAGGTTCTCGAACGCCTCCTCGTCGGCGGATGGCGCCTGTGCCGCCGCGATCGCGCAGATGGGCAACAGGACGAGGGCTGCGATACGCCTTTTCATTGTCGGCCGCCTCTCGAGAAGAACTGCCCGGACGATAGCATGGAGATGCCGCACGGGCAGCTGTAAAATCGGCACGTGCCCAGCGCTCCGAGATACCTGCCTGAATTCCTGCTGACGTCGCTCCTCACGTTGCCGTGCGTTGCGCCGGCCGAATCGCTGTTGCCCGCCTATGTATTGGAACTGCCCGATTCGGTGGGCAGCGTCTTCATCGCCGATACTTCGGAGGCGACGATCTATCGAATGGAGCGAACGCCGTCGGGAATGACGTTCGACGCCGAAGGTCCGATATCCATCGGTCTGAATGGCGTCGGCAAGCAACGCGCGTGGGATCGCAAGACGCCGCTCGGCATTTACTTCGTCGTCGATCGACTGACGACGAGAAACCTGCACGAGAAATATGGTCCCATGGCGTTTCCGCTGGACTATCCGAACGTCTGGGACCGGCGACATGCGCGAGCCGGC
>JBFISV010000342.1:0-2971 GCA_041608415.1 Woeseiaceae bacterium | reverse complement strand
GGCCGAGGAATTGTTGTTCGGCAAGCTGGAGAAGGGCGGCCACGTGCAGATCAGCGTGGGCCCGGACAATCAATTGGTGCTCGATGCCGAGCCGGCGCTCAAGGAACTCGAGCATCTGACGAACGAGGATTGATGTTCTGATCGCCGCGGCTGCGGCGCCGGCCGGGCAGGACTCCCGGTGCCGGATTAACGCCCGCGGTAGACGATCCGACCCTTGCTGAGGTCGTAGGGCGTCAACTCCACCGTAACCGCGTCACCGGTCAGGATTCGGATGTAATTCTTGCGCATCTTGCCCGAGATGTGCGCCGTCACGACATGACCGTTTTCGAGTTCGACTCGAAACGTCGTGTTGGGCAGCGTCTCGGTCACGACACCTTCCATTTGAATGGCTTCTTCTTTCGCCAAGATTTTTGATCTCCGGTAGCTCAAAGGCTGGCGAATTGTGCAGAATGAGCGCCGTCATTGCAACGCAGCGGGGCACCAATTCAGCCACAACTCGCGGACCGATATGGGGGCATCCGGCCAGTTTTCAAACGGCGCGGCAGGCTCGCACGCGCTGTCGAGTGTCGCGGCGAAGTCCGGGCGCGGCATTGTCGTCGCGCCCAGGGTCAGCAGATGCTGTGACACGACCTGGCAATCGATGAGTTCGAAGTCGTTTTGCAGCAAGACGCTGCAGAGCCCGAGCAGCGCGATTTTTGACGCGTTGGCCTCGGCGCTGAACATCGATTCTGCGAAAAACATGCGGCCCATCGCGAGTCCGTAGATGCCGCCGATCAGCCGTTCGCCCTTGCGGACCTCGACCGAATGCGCCCAGCCTTCGGCGTGCAGGCGGCGGTAGGCGGTCATCATGTCCTGCGTGATCCAGGTGCCGCGTTGCGCGCGGCGCGGCGCCGCGCAGGCCCGTACGACGTCTGCGAAAGCCTGGTTGTACGTGACCCGGGCGTCGCAAGTCGCCAGTCGTCGCTTGAGTCGCCGTGCGACGTGGTAGGCGCGAGGCCGCAGGACACAGCGCGGATCCGGCGACCACCAGAGTATCGGCTGGCCGTCTTCGTACCACGGGAAAATACCCGAGCGATACGCGTGCAGCAGGCGCTCGCTCGACAGGTCGCCGCCGGCAGCCAGCAGTCCGGGCGGCTCTTTTACACAGCTGTGTATCGAGGGGAACGCCTGCGGCGGGTCGTTCGGGCGGAGCCATGTGATGCGATTGATACTCAAGCTCTCGCGTCCGGTGCCGTCTCAGGAATTTCCGCCGTTGCGGCGATACGGGGTGTGATCGCGGACGTCGCGCATGTAGCGGTCGATGTGCTGTGCCTCCTCCCGGACATAGGCGCCGATCGCGGAGAAGAACTCCGGATGAGCCAGCCAGTGCGCCGACCAGGTCGCCTGCGGCACGAAGCCACGGCTGACCTTGTGCTCTCCCTGTGTACCCGGTTCGAAGGTCGAGATCGCGTGCTCGATGCAATAGTCGATGCCCTGGTAGTAGCAAGTCTCGAAGTGCAACGCATTGAAATCGCCGGCGCTGCCCCAGTAGCGGCCGTAGAGAACATCCGCGCCCACGAAAAATACCGCGACGGCGACCGTTTCGGCGCCGTGTTCGGCCAGCACCACGAGCACCTTGTCGCCGAGCGTTTTGCCGATCGACTCGAAGAACGGCAGGTTGTAATAGGGCATCGAGCCGCGCAGCATGAAGGTGCGGCTGATCAGTTCGTAGACGCTTTCCCAGTCCGGCCCGAGCATATCGGCGCCAGTCATTCTGCGGAACGAAATGCCGGCCTCACGTACCCGGCGACGGTCCCGGCGCGCTTTTTTACGCTTGGCGGAACTGAACGTTTGCAGGAAGGCGTCGAAGTCCGGGTAGTTGCGATTGTGCCAGTGAAACTGGCAGTCCTTGCGAATCTCGAGGTTTTCGGCACGGAACATTTCGAGCTGCTCGTCGGCCGGAAACAGGAAATGAACGGAGGAGCAGCCGCGTTCTCCGGCCAGCGAAATCGCCGTCCGGATCAAGCGCGCCGCGGCAGCGCTGTCGGCGCCGTCGGCGAGCAGCAGTCGCGTGCTGCTGGCCGGAGTAAACGGCACCGCCGAAACGAGCTTCGGGTAGTAGCGCAGCCCCGCACGCCGGTACGCGCTCGCCCACGCCCAGTCGAACACGAATTCGCCCCAGGAATGCGTCTTCTCGTACAGCGGCAGCACGCCGCGAAGATGCCCGTCATCGTCGCGCAGTGCGAGGTGGCAGGGCGTCCAACCCGTTTCGGGGGCGACGCTGCCGCTTTGCTCGGCGGCGTGCAGGAACTCGTAGCTGAGAAACGGGTAAGCGGCGGGAGCGAGCGAGTTCCAGTCAGCGCGACCGATGGCGGCGATGTCGTCGTGGACCGTGATCTGCATGCCGCAGGCGGAAATCAGGCGGCTGCGTCGCTCGACTCGACGCGGCCGGCATCGATTGCCTCGAGGTATTTTTCGGCGTCGAGTGCGGCCATACAGCCGGCCCCGGCCGAGGTGATGGCCTGCCGATAGATCTGGTCCATGACGTCGCCGGCCGCGAAGACACCCGGTATGCTGGTGGCGGTCGCGTCGCCGGCGATGCCCGATTTGACGATGATGTAGTCGTTCTTCATATCGAGCTGGCCTGCGAACAAAGCCGTATTCGGCGTATGGCCGATGGCAATGAACACCCCGTCGAGCGTGAGGTCGGTGGTCGAGTCCTTTTTCGTGCCGCGAATTCTGAGCCCCGTAACGCCGGCATCGTCACCGAGAACCTCTTCGACCACATGGTCCCAATGAATCGCGACCTTGCCCTCGGATTGCCTCTCGAACAGCCGGTCCTGCAGGATTTTGTCGGCGCGCAGTGCATCGCGACGATGGACGAGGCTCACTTTCGAGGCGATATTGCTCAGATACAGCGCCTCCTCGACCGCCGTGTTGCCGCCGCCGACCACGGCCACGGGCTTGCCGCGGTAAAAGAATCCGTCGCAGG
>JBFISV010000341.1:0-3005 GCA_041608415.1 Woeseiaceae bacterium | reverse complement strand
GGCATCGAGTTCTTCGTGAATGGCCTCGGCCTCGAAAATTCGCTCGATTCGCAACATTTCCTGGATCTGGTACTGCATTGTCAGACGATCCTCGAAATACAGGGCCGCATTCGTGCCGAGATTGACCCTGCGATCGCGCTTGTGCGACATCACGCGCGCACGGAATTCGTTGCGCGCCTCCGAGTAGTTCTCGAGGCTCATGAGGTCGTTGCGTGTCAGTTTCTGCATGGCGTTCATAGTCCGTAGGCGGTCTTTAGCAGGCTCATCGGGTGGCCGGCGCCGTGACCGTCGAGTTCCTGGCTGATTTGTTCGGCCGCCATCGGGCAATCGCTGATGAAATGCCCGGCGCCGCCGCGCTCGACACGGCTGACGACAGGGCGACCGATTTTTTTTGATATGTCGTGAAATTCCTTTTTGACGGCATAGGTACCGTCGTGGCCGGAGCAGCGCTCGATCGCCTCGACCGACGTTCCGGGGACGAGTTCGAGCACGTCGCGCGTTTTCAGACCGATATTCTGCACGCGCAGGTGGCACGCCACGTGGTAGGCGATACTGCCCAGCGAGTTCTTGAAGTCGGTCCTGAGTTTACCGTCCTTGTGACGCAGCATCAGGTATTCGAACGGATCGTACATGGCGTCACGGACCTTGATGACGTCCGGATCGTCGGGAAACATCAGCGGCAGCTCCTGCTTGTACATCAGCGTACACGACGGGATCGGCGTCACGACGTCCCAGCCCTTCTCGACCCAGGCCGCGAGCACGGGGATATTCCTGCGTTTGAGCGCCTCGACCCCCTCGAGATCGCCGAGTTCGAGCTTCGGCATGCCGCAGCAGGCCTCTTTCTCGGCCAGCGCGACCGGGATGCCGTTGTGCCCGAATACCGCGACGAGGTCCTCGTCGAGCGAGGGCCGGTTGCGATTGCCGTAGCAGGTGACGTACAGCAACACCTTGCCGCGCGTCGTCGGCGTCGCCTCGGCGTTCCCGCCGTCGGCGCCCCGGTTGCGCCGGAGGCGTCGTCGTGCCGACGTCGAATGATATTCGGGCACCGGCGCGTCACGATGCACACCGAGCGTTTTCTCGATGAGTCTGCGGCCGGCCGCCGTCCGGTTGGTTGCATTGACGGCCTGCGCGACAACCGGGATGCCGGCGAATCGGCCGACCTTGTCCGTCGCGCTCAGCAGCTTGTCGCGGAACGAAGCGCCCTGCTTGCTGAAGCGCGTCGCTTTGGCCCGCAGCATGAGGTGTGGAAAATCGACGTTCCATTCATGCGGCGGAACGTAGGGGCACTTCGACATGTAACACATGTCGCACAGGTAACAGTGATCGACCACATCCCAGTAGACCTCTTTCGCCACGCCGTCGACTTCCATCGTCTCCGACTCGTCGACCGCATCGAACAAGGTCGGAAACGCGTTGCAGAGGCTGAAACAGCGCCTGCAGCCGTGGCAAATATCGAACACGCGCTCGAGTTCGGCATTAAGCGCCGCATCGTCGTAAAACTCCTCGGTCCTCCAGTCGAGCGGGTGCCGAGTCGGGGCCTCGAGACTGCCCTCGCGATTGTTTGCAGACATCGTTTCTGAACGCAGCCGGGCCAGGGGGCCCGGCTCGTAGTCCGCTTCAGCTGTCGAGCGTGTCGAGCGCTTTCTGGAAGCGGTTCGCGTGGCTGCGCTCCGCCTTCGCCAGGGTTTCGAACCAGTCCGCGATTTCGTCGAAATTCTCCTCGCGAGCCGTCTTCGCCATGCCCGGGTACATATCCGTGTACTCGTGGGTCTCGCCTGCGATTGCGGCCTTGAGATTTGCCGACGTCGCGCCGATCGGCAGGCCCGTGGCGGGATCGCCAACCTCCTCGAGGTATTCGAGGTGGCCATGCGCGTGACCCGTCTCACCCTCCGCGGTGGATCTGAACACCGCGGCAACGTCGTTGTAGCCCTCGACGTCGGCCTTGGCCGCGAAATAGAGGTAGCGTCGGTTGGCCTGCGATTCGCCGGCAAAAGCGTCCTTGAGATTGGTTTCGGTCTTGCTGCCCTTAAGTGACATTGCTGTGGCCCTCGTCAATAAATGCGAAACTTAGACTGTGTCTAATATACGCTAACAATAGTGCTGAATACGGGGACTGTCAACGCCATGCTCACGCCCGTAAGCGTTGACGATGTCGCGACAGGTCTGTAGCGTAGCCGCACCTCAAAGCAATCGCCCTGCCATGAGTACGCGGAAAAACGTCAATCTCGAAAAAGCGCTGTCCGACCTCGAGTCGCTCGTCGAGGAACTCGAGTCCGGTGAACTGCCGCTGGAAAAAGCCATGCAGAAGTTCGAACAGGGTATGAAGCTTACGCAGAGTTGCCAGGCGGCGCTAAAGGACGCCGAGCAAAAAGTCGAGATTCTGCTCAACAGCGGCTCCGACGACGAGGCGCTGGAAGATTTCATAGACGACGACGAAGACTGACGTGCGGATACTCGCCAGCCGAGGTCTAGCCATCCTGCTCCTGGCCGTGCCTGCCGTCACGAGCGCGCAGGAGCGTTACCTCGTCGACTGGGACAGCGTCGGCGCGGAGGCGGTCGCTTACCTCGTCGATCTCGTTCGCATCGATACCTCGAATCCGCCCGGTAACGAAACCAGGGCCGTCGAATACCTCGCGGCCGTGCTGGACGGCGCAGGCATCCCGTTCGAAACGTATGCGCTCGACCCGGATCGGGCCAATCTCGTGACGCGCTACCGGGGCAACGGATCGAAACCGCCGCTCCTGATCATGGGACACACCGACGTCGTCGGCGTGCAGGCCGACCGGTGGTCGGAGGCGCCCTTCGGCGGCCTGCGAAAGGACGGTTATGTCTGGGGCCGCGGCACGCTGGACGACAAGGACAACGTGACCGCCGGGCTCGTCGTGATGCTGTTACTGCATCGCATGAACGTCAGCATGGACCGGGACATCATATTCCTCGCCGAATCCGGCGAGGAAGGCACGCCCGAGGTCGGCATCAACTTCATGGTCGAAAAACACTGGGAT
>JBFISV010000340.1:0-3032 GCA_041608415.1 Woeseiaceae bacterium | reverse complement strand
GACGCGCGCCAAAGCCGAGATATCGAACTCGGCGCTGAACTCGGCGCGCTCGGCGCCGCTGCGCACGAGCTGTGCACTGCCGCGTTCGCCGAGCACCAGTCCCAGCGCGTCGACGAGAATCGACTTGCCGGCGCCGGTCTCGCCGGTCAATACCGTCATCCCGGGGTCGAACTCGACCTCGATCTGATCGACGATGGCGAAGTTGCGAACGGCGAGCCGGACGAGCACTTAAGGTTCCTGCCGCTGTCGTACGCGGTTGTCGCGGCCCCAGTAGAGTTTGGAGCGCAGGATGCCGTAAAAGTCGTAACCGGGCGGATGAATCAGGGTCATGCGGTCTGCCGCCGCGCCGATCGTGAGCCTGTCCTCGGGACGGATCTCTCCGATCGAGTGCCCGTCGACCGTGATCTCCGCTTTCGTGTCGTCGCGCTCGAGGAGCCGCACCCCGATGTCTTCTTCGGCCGGGATGACGATCGGTCGGTCGGTCAAGGTGTGCGGGCATACGGGTACGACCACGACGGCACTGAGCTGTGGCTCGATGATCGGGCCCCCGCAGCTAAGCGCATACGCCGTCGATCCCGTCGGCGTCGCGACGATCAGCCCGTCGCCGGCATGGGTATTGACGTAGTGATCGCCGACGCTCGTTTCGAAATCGACCATGCGGCCCGTTTCGCGGCGATGCAACACGATATCGTTCAACGCGGTCGCGGTGCTGGTCGCGCCGTCGGCGGCGCGCAGCGTTGCCGTAATCTGCAGGCGCGAATCGCGTGTATATTCGCCCGCAAGTACATGGGCGATGCTCGGCAGCATTTCGTCGGGAGTGACGTCGGCGAGGAAGCCCAGGCGCCCGCGGTTGATGCCGAGCAACGGCGTTTCCTTGCCGTTTGCCAGTCGCGCCGCGTACAGCATCGTGCCGTCGCCGCCGACCGCAATGATGAGGTCGGCATGGTCCGCCAGCTCCGCCTCGGGGCGGCGCGTGACATCGACGTCGAGCGACATGTCGTCGGCCGCCAGCACGCGAACGTTGTTGCCGGTCAGGTACTCGACGATTGCCGCCATCGGCTCGGCGACTCGTGGATCGTCGTGGCGACCCACAATCGCTATCTGTCGAAACTCCTCGCCCATACGCCCCTGTCGCGCCGCGCGCAGCCCGAAGCGGCTGCTCGACGGCATTGTTGCAGACCCTTGACCGGCCGCCAAGCGGTTGCTAGCGTGTCCGATAAGTTAACACAGCAAGGAAAACGCACGGCTAACGTGTTTCCCGCCAATGGCTGCAGAAGCGATCACTCCGGTACCGAATGACCGCGCACAACATCTGCTGCGCGTTCTGATCCAGCGCTTCATACGCGACGGGCAGCCCGTCGGCTCCCGGACGCTGTCGATCGATTCCGGCCTCGATCTGAGCCCCGCAACGATTCGCAACGTCATGTCGGATCTCGAAGACATGGGGCTGGTGTCGGCACCACATACGTCTGCCGGCCGCGTGCCGACTCCAAAGGGCTACCGCCTGTTCGTCGATACGCTGGTCCGTTATCGTCAGCCCAAGGGCGGCGCGATGGAGAAACTCCGCACCGGGCTGAACGTTGCGACCGACGACCCGGACGACCTCGTCAGTTCCGTGTCGAAAATGCTCTCGGACGTCACCAGTCTCGCGGGCATCGTGTCGATGCCGCGCGGGCCGCAGGCGGTGCTGCGACAAATCGAATTTTTGCCGCTGTCGGACAATCGAATTCTCGTCATCCTCGTGATCAACGATCGCGAAGTGCAAAATCGCATTCTGCATGCGGACCGCGAATACTCGTCATCGGAGCTGTTGCAGGCGGCCAATTTCATCAACGAGCATTATGCGGGCACGGAACTCTCCGACATCCGACCGCGCATCGTCGAGGATCTCGAAATGCTGCGCGAGTCGATGAACCAGGCGATGATCGACATTATCGCGGTTGCGCAATCGGCGATGCAGGAGTCGCCGCAGTCCGCCGCGAATTTCGTGCTCGCGGGCGAAACCAAGCTCATGGACTTCGCGGAACTGTCGGACATCGATACGATCAAGCGCCTGTTCGAGGCATTCTCGAAAAAACGTCTCATTCTCGATCTGCTCGACCGCAGCATCAACGCGAACGGCGTGCAGATATTCATCGGCGAGGAATCGGGCTTCAAGATTCTCGACGATTGCAGCGTCGTGACGGCGCCGTATCAGCTCGATGACGGCACGATCGGCGTGCTCGGCGTGATCGGTCCGACGCGCATGGCGTACGATCGGGTCGTGCCGATCGTCGACCTCACGGCGCGGCTGTTGCGCTCGGCGATGCATCCGCAAAACCCGTGACGGCGCACGAATTCAGGCCACGGCCGGGTACCGGCAGTCGCGCTCGCTGAAAAAAAGCCGGTAAAGCGATGGAAAATCAGGCGGCAACGCTTGATATTTTCGGCACGAACCCCAAACTTCACCCCAAACCCAGCCGGCGGCGCCGGCCGGCGTCCTTTCGAGTCTTGATCAAGTGGAGCACGCAGCGATGAATGGCCAGGTCCGGCAACCCGAAGATCCCGATTACGCGGACGACGCTGCCGGCGACCCGGTCGACGATTCAGCCGACCGCCTAGCGGAAGGGCGCGACTCCGCGGCAGACAGTTCGACGGACCCGGCGGCGGCACTCGCCGAGGCCGAGGCCAGGGCTACGCAGAACTGGGACCGGTATCTCAGGGCCGCGGCCGAACTCGAAAACGTGCGCAAGCGCTCGCGCCGTGACGTCGAGAACGCCCGCAAGTATGCGCTCGAGAACTTCAGCCGCGATTTGCTCGCCGTCAAAGACAGCCTCGAGATGGGCCTGCAGGCCGGGGAAAATGCGGACGCGGAGTCCTTACTCGAGGGCAAGACCGCCACGCTCAAGCTGCTGGCGACGACCATGGAGCGCTTCGGTATCGAGGAACTCGACCCCGAGGGGGAGCCGTTCGATCCCGAATATCACGAGGCAATGACGATGCAGCCGTCGCGAGACGCCGAACCCGGATCCGTACTCAGCGTGGTCCAGAAG
>JBFISV010000339.1:0-3068 GCA_041608415.1 Woeseiaceae bacterium | reverse complement strand
CGGCCCGGTGACAGCTACATCCATGCGTTCGGCGCCGCCGGGCGGCCGCTCGGCATGCTCGAGTTCTATCATTACTGGTTGCGCGCCCGTGCGCGTGGCAACGGCGACAGCCTGTGGTCGTACAGCCTCAACGCCGCGGCAGCCGCAGAAAACCGCTTCGAGGTCGTCGACAAGATCGGGGATACCGGGCTCACGGGTCTCGTGCATGCGTACCACTTCGATGCCGCGCTCGTTGCGGCCTACCTGAGACGGCGCGCGCAGGCGGCCGGCGTTACGAGGACCGAGGGCAAGGTCGTCGACGTCGCGCTGCGGCCGGACAGCGGCTACATCGAATCGATCGAGCTCGCTGGCGGCAAGACGCTACCGGCCGACCTGTTCATCGACTGCTCGGGATTTCGCGGTCTGCTGATCGAACAGGCCTTGAACACGGGTTACGACGACTGGTCCCACTGGCTGCCCTGCGATCGCGCCGCGGCCGTGCAGTGCGGCACCGTCGATCCGCTGCTGCCGTATACGCAGGCGACGGCACGCGCGGCCGGCTGGCAGTGGCGCATTCCGCTGCAGGCCCGCACCGGCAACGGGCACGTTTTCTGCAGCGATTACGTGTCGGACGACGAGGCCATTGCGGTCCTCATGGACAACCTCGACGCGCCGCCGTTTACCGAGCCGCGCGTACTTCGATTCGCGACCGGCCGGCGGCGGAAATTCTGGAACAGGAACTGTATTGCGCTGGGGCTGTCGTCGGGTTTTCTCGAGCCGCTCGAGTCGACGAGCATTCACCTCGTGCAGTCGGGACTGCAACGCCTGATCGCGCTGTTCCCCGACGGCGCATTCGACGACCGCACGACCGACGAGTACAACCGCCAATGCGCCTACGAGTACGAGCGCGTGCGCGATTTCATCATCCTGCATTACCACGCGAACGGACGCAGCGAGCCGTTCTGGGCCGATCGGCGCGAAATGCGCGTCCCCGACGAACTGACGCGCAAGGTCGAGCTGTTCCGCGCCAGCGGGCGCCTTCACGAGGATGCGGAGGATCTGTTCAAGAACGTCGCCTGGCTGCAGGTTCTGCTGGGCCAGCACGTCAACCCCGAAAACTACCATCCGCTGGCCGATGCCCCGACCGACGAGCAGCTCGACGGGTTTCTGCGCGACATGCGGCGCGTGATCGCCCGGCGCGCGGCATCGCTCATGGATCACCGGGAATACATCGAGCGGCATTGCGCCGCGAAAGTCGCCTGAGGAATCGGCATGCAACGAAGGAACAAAAACCTCCCCGCCGGCCTGCTGCTCGCGCTGCTCGCCGCGGCGGTGCAGGGCTGCAACTATGGGCATCGCGCCGGCGAGGAATCGCATCCGCCGACGGCTTGGCGGCTGTATTTTCTCGGCGGCCAGTCGAACATGGAAGGCTACGGTTATGCCGACGGGCTGCCCGAGGACCTCAGGCAGGCGGCCCCGAACGTCATGATCTTCACGGGACGGATGGCGCTCGATAACGAGACGCACGGCGGCACCGGCCTCTGGCAGCGGCTCGAACCCGGGTTCGGCACGGGCTTTACGACGGACGGCGGGAAGAACGTACTGTCCGACCGCTTCGGTCCCGAACTCGCGTTCGGCCACAGCATGGCAGAGCGCTCGCCCGGCACGAACATCGCGATCATCAAGTATGCGCTGGGCGGCTCGGGCCTGGCCGAGGGTGTCGGCTTCGGCAACTGGCACCCGGATTTTTCCGGCGCTGCGGGCATCAACCAGTACGACCACGCATTGACGACGATCAGGAATGCGCTCCGGGAAGACGACATCGACGGCGACGGCCGCCGCGATGCGCTCGTGCCGTCGGGCATCGTCTGGATGCAGGGCGAGGCGGATGCTTACGACAGCCAGGCCGCGGCCGATGAATATCTCGCGAACCTCACGCGCCTCATGGATCTGTTGCGCGCCGCGCTGCGCGTCGACGACCTGCCCGTGGTCATCGGCAAGATCACGGACTCGGGCATGTCCGACGACGGCTCCGTCATGGATTACATCGAGACCGTGCAGCGCGCGCAGCAGACGTTCGTGAACCGCGATGCCTGCGCGGCCTGGGTCACGGTCACCGACGATCTCGGCTACCTGGACGACGGCTGGCACTACGATACGGACGGCTTCGTGCGTCTCGGCACGGCGTTCGCGGAGGCGATAAGCGAACTCGACTGTGCAATACGGCGGTAGCGAGCGATTCGATCGCGCGTGCCGCGATTGGATGGCGCCAGGCGGGAGGAGATGAATATGCCTGTTCGACCTTTGCCTGTGACGTTTGCCGTCGCTGTCGCCCTTCTTTGCGGCTGCGCGCGTCCGGATGCGCCCGTCGTCGAGGCGAACCCCCACGAACCGGAGCCGTACGTCGAGTTGACGCATCCGGACTGGTCGAAGAACGCGACGATCTACCAGCTCAACACGCGGCAGTTCTCCGAGGAAGGCACGTTTCGCGCGGCAGCGCGCCAACTGCCGCGCATCAAGGCGCTCGGCGCCGACATCGTCTGGCTCATGCCGATACACCCGATCGGCGAGGAGCACCGCAAGGGGCGGCTCGGCAGTCCGTATGCGGTCAAGGACTATTACGGCGTGAATCCCGAGTTCGGCACGCTCGAGGATCTGCGGCATTTCGTGGATGCGGCGCACGCGCTCGGCATGTACGTCATCCTCGACTGGGTCGCGAACCACACGGCCTGGGACAATCCGCTGCGCACCGCCCACCCGGACTGGTACGAGCGCGACTGGGACGGCGATTTCCGACCGACGCCGTGGTGGGACTGGTCCGACATCATCGATCTCGATTATTCGAAGCCCGGTGTGCGCGAATACATGACCGAGGCCATGAAGTACTGGGTGCGCGACGTGGGCATCGACGGTTATCGTTGCGACGTTGCCGGATTCGTGCCGGTGCAGTTCTGGAACAACCTTCGCAAGGAGCTCGACGCGATCAAGCCCGTGTTCATGCTCGCCGAATGGGAGTCGCGCGACCTGCATGCCGAGGCCTTCGACGCGACCTATGCCTGGTCGTGGTACGAGGCCGTGCACGACATCGT
>JBFISV010000338.1:0-3076 GCA_041608415.1 Woeseiaceae bacterium | reverse complement strand
GATGACGGCGACGTCGCCCGTGTGAAACCAGCCGTCCGGATCCAGTACCTCCGCGCTCGCCTCGGCTCGCTGCCAGTACCCCTGCATGACCTGCGGCCCGCGAATCAGCAGTTCGCCCTCGCAACCCGCCGACAATGTGGTGCCGTCGGCGTCGATGACCCGGAATTCGCACCCGACCATCGCCGGGCCGATCGTGCCGAGCTCGCGGCGGTCTGGCGTATTGACGGCCGCCATCGCCGCGGTCTCGGACAGGCCGTAGCCTTCGTAAATGCGGCTGCCCGTGCGGCGCTCCCATTCTTCTGCGATTTCGGGGACGGTGGCCGCGCCGCCGGCGATCGTCCACCTGAGCTGCATGAAATCCACGGAATCGAAGTCGGGGTGTTGCATGAGCGCCGTAAACAGCGTGTTAACGCCCGCGAATGACGTGAACGGCTGCTCGCGCATGACCGCGATCAGGCCATCGATATCGCGTGGATTGGGGATCAGAACCGACAGGCTGCCGTTGAGAAACCCGGACACGAGGTTCACCGCGAAGCCGTAGATGTGATACAGCGGCATCGGTGCGATGCCGATTTCGCGTTGCGACAGGTCGGCGCCGAACGACAGCGGCGACATCAGTGCGGCCGCGAGCACGTTGCCGTGACTGAGCATCGCTCCTTTCGGAGACCCGGTCGTGCCACCCGTGTACTGCAGCAGCGCGAGGTCGTCGAGCGCCACGTCGACGTCCGGCAGATCGTGGCTGCGGCCCGAAATCAGCGCGTCATGCCAGGAATGGACGTGATCGACTCCCGATCCCGGCGGCGCCGGCCGGATCATGTCGGTGACGTTCGTCGTGATGACGAATTCGACGCGGGTGTCGGACACGGCGTCTGCGACGAGCGGCAGGTTGTCGCTCAGCACGACCGCGGCCCTGGCGCCCGAATCCTCGAGCTGGTGCACGAGCTCGCGCCGCGTATAAAGCGGATTGGTATTGACGACGACGAGGCCGGCGCGCAGCACACCCCAGGCAACGACCGGATACTGCAGCAGGTTGGGCAGCTGGATCGCAACGCGATCGCCTTTCTCGAGGCCGCAATCGTGGATCAGGAAGGCCGCGAAGTCGCGGCTCAGCGCCTCGACTTCTGCAAACGTGATCGCATTGCCGAGACAGCGAAACGCGTCTTCGGAAGCGAAATTTCCGCTCGCAAACTCGAAGGCCGCAATGAGGTCCGGCTCGGACGGGCGATCGAGATCCGCAAGGCAACGTCGAATGTACGATTCAGTCTTCGTATTCATGACACGCCCCTGCTGCTGTCGGTCGGACCATCATGCAGCAGTCGCGGCGCAGCCTCTGTCACGCCGGCGACACGGCCACAACTGCTTGATTGCAAACCGGTTTTGAGTCAACATGGCAGCACGCCCCGACAACCGAAATGCGCGATGCCTGCAGACGCTTTGAAGCACGACATCATCGGCGTAATTTCGCGCTCTCCCTGGTTCGAAAGCCTGCCACAGGCGGCGCTCTCGCGCCTCGCCGATGCCGCGCGAGTGCGCAGCTACCGGAAACACAGCTACCTGTTCACGGCAGGCGAGATAACGAGCGACGTATTCTGCATCCTGTCCGGCCGAATTCGCCTGCTGATCACGAGTGCGCTCGGACAGGAGTTTGCCATTACCGACCTCGCGCCCGAATCCTGGCTCAACGAGGCCGCGCTCGCATCCGACCTGCCCCGCGTGATCGATGCGCAGGTCGCCGAGAGCGCGACGCTGCTCCTGATTCCGCGCAACGTGGTGCTCGCGGTCGGTGCCGAGTACCCGCTCATGTTCCGAAAACTGTTCACGGATCACGTACTGCGGACCCGCGGCGTCTATACGCTGTTGCAGGGAATGGCATTTTATCCGCTCAAGTCGCGACTCGCAGGCTGGTTGCTGCAGCTCGCCGAGGAGCACGGGCAGACGGCGCAGGGCGGGATCGCGCTGGACGTCAACCTCAGTCAGAACGACCTGGCGCAGCTGAGCCTCGGCTCCCGGCAGAGGATCAACAAGATACTCGGCGGCTGGCGCGAGCAGGGCATCATCGAACTCGTCGGCAATCGCTATTTGATTCGCGACCTCGACGCTCTCACGAAGGAAACCGAGCTCCGGGAGCCGGATGACTGAGGGCGCTAGCGAGCGCCGTCGCAGAGGTGACAGGCCCGATCGGGGCTGCGGTGCTACTGTAGCGGATTGACCGGTCCGTCCCAGGCACCCACGCGAGCCATCCCATGCAGCTGTCCATGAAAATCGGCTACGGTATCGGCCAGGTCTCCGACGGCGTCAAGCAGGCCTCGTTCGCAATATTCCTGTTTTTCTACTACAACCAGGTGCTCGGCCTGCCGGGCAGCCTGGCCGGGGCCGCGTCGCTGATTGCGCTCATCATCGATGCCGTCACCGACCCGATGATCGGCCAGGTGTCCGACCGCTTCAAATCGCGCTGGGGGCGCCGCCACCCTTTCATGCTCGCCGGCGCCATACCGTTCGGGTTCGCCGTCGCGATGTTGTTCGCCCCGCCGGCGGGACTCGGTAATGCCGGGCTGTTCGCCTGGATGCTCGGTTTCGCGGTCCTCGTCCGCCTGTTATTGACGTTTTTCTTCGTCCCGCACCTTTCGCTCGGCGCGGAGATGGCGCGGGGCTATCACGAGCGGACCGCGCTGATCAGCTATCGCGTGTTCTTCTCCTTCATCGGCGCGTTGCTGACCGCGGTCATCGGGTTCACCGTGTTTTTTCCACCCGGCGATGCGTATCCGAATGGCATGTTGAACGCCGCGAGCTACCCCGCCTTCGGCGTATTCGTCGGCGTGCTCGCGACCGCGACGATGCTCTGGTCCGTCTTCTCCACACGGTCGACGATCCCGCACCTCGCCGGACCGCGCGCCGATCCCGAGGCGACCCATCCCGCCCTCGGATTCATCACGGTAGTCCGCACGTTGCGTTACCGGTCTTTGCGCATCCTGTTTTTCACGCCGGTGTTGTTCATGACCATGGCCGGCGTCACGCAGACGCTGATCATCTATGTCGGAACCTACCTGTTCGGCTTCGAGCCGAAGCACATCGGCCT
>JBFISV010000337.1:0-3086 GCA_041608415.1 Woeseiaceae bacterium | reverse complement strand
GTCGATTGGGACTGCCCAGTCAGGGCCGGCTGCGTCGCGAGCGCAGCCACTCGATGAGCGGCTCCCACTCGTCCCAGTCGGGCCACGCCAGGTATTCCGGCAGCTCGAAGATGCCGATGCCGCGGGTGTAGGCGCGAATGTAGTTCTGCGCTTCGCGCAAGGCGGCGACGTACGGCACGCGGGTCTTGGAAAGATACTCGTCGAGTTCGTCCCAGATCAGCGTGTTGTCACGAACGCGATTGGCCACGGTCGCGATTTTCGCCTGCTTGCGTTCGATCTTGCCGACGTGCTTGAGCTCGTCGATGAACCTCGACGTCGCCTGCATGTCGATCGTCGAGGGCAGCACCGGCACCACGATCGTCTCGGCATGCCGCACGAGATCCGTGAGCTCCTTGCCGTGCGATCGTGCCGGGGCGTCGATGATGATGTAGTCCGCGCTGCGCGGTGCGTGACGCAGGCCGTCTTCGAACCCGGCGACGGCCTGTATCGGGGGCCGGTCGTGTGGACGCCGCTCGAGCCAATCGAGGCTCGAGCGCTGCGGGTCATAGTCGGCAAGCGCCACGTTGGCTCCTTCGGTGGCAAAATAGGACGCGATATTCGTAGCGAGCGTGCTCTTGCCACAGCCACCCTTCGCATTCATTACCATGATGTGCCGCATGCCGTTCCTCTGATCTCGTTCGTTGTTCGCGTGGCGTTTTATGTAAACTACAGACGCCCGCAAAAAAAGTCCATCCGCCCCGAGCGCGTCGCAAACCTTGCCGAAACAGCGTTGATACACTCGATACGATGCAGCTTTCTTACCTGAAAATGCACGGGGCGGGCAACCGGATCCTCGTCGTCGACGAGCGTCGCCGCAACCGGCCGCCGCCGTCTCGCGAGCAGCTCCTGCGACTGTCCGACCCGGCGACCGGGCCGGGCTTCGACCAGCTCATGTGGGTCGGACCGGCCGGCGACGCCGCGCTGCAGGCGAGCTACCGGGTGTTCAACGCCGATGCCTCCGAAGTCGAGCAATGCGGCAACGGCGTACGCTGCGTCGCGTGGATGCTGGCGGCCGAGAGCGGCGAGCGCGAGATGCGGCTGCAGAGCCCGGCAGGGCCCGTAGAGGTCCGTATCCTGGCAGGTAATCGCGTCGCGGTCAGCATGGGCGTTCCCGTCTTTGAGCCCGAACTGGTGCCGTTCGTCGCCGAACGTGCGCGAAATGTGTACGATCTGGAGGTAAAAGGCCGGATCCTGCAGGTCTCGGTCCTGTCGATGGGGAATCCGCACTGCGTCGTTCGCGTCGACGACGTGGAGCATGCCGATGTCGCAGGCCTCGGGCCCGCCATCGAGCGTCACGGGCGCTTTCCGGCGCGCTGCAACGTGGGCTTCATGGCGGTCAACGATCGCCACGCGATCAGCCTACGCGTTCACGAGCGCGGCGTCGGTGAAACCCGGGCCTGCGGCACGGGCGCATGCGCTGCGGTCGTTGCGGCGCGGAGGCTCGACCTCGTCGACGACGACGTTGCGGTCGACCTGCCCGGCGGTCAACTCATGGTAAGCTGGCGCCGGCCTGTCGACCCGGTCTGGCTTACCGGAAATGCCGAATTGCACTCGGAAGGAAGCATCGATCTATGAGCACACAGCGTCAGGCGGAATACATCGACGAACAACCCTCGGAAGCGACGATTGGCGACTATCTCGAGTCACATCCGGATTTTTTCGAGCGCCACCCGGCGCTGCTGGCCCGGCTCGCGCTGCCGCATGCATCGGGCGCCGCCATTTCGCTCGTCGAGCGGCAGGTATCGGTATTGCGGCAAAAAGACCTGAAGCTCGAGCGGCAGCTCAAGGACCTCATCGACATCGCCCGCGCGAACGATCTGCTCGCTCGCAAGATTCACGCGCTCTCGATCGAGCTGCTGTCGGCAGCCGACGTCGCAGCCACCATAGCCGCCGTCGAGCAGGCCGTGCGCGCGGGCTTCGGTGCCGACCATGCCGTCCTGGTGTTGTTCGGCGACGAAGACGCGTTCGCCGACGTCGATCGCGGTCGCTTTTTCCGCGCGGTGCTGCGCGACGATGACTGCCTGAAGCCGTTCGCCACGTTTCTCGACAAGAGCGGCCCGCGCTGCGGCCAGGCACGCGACTCGCAGCTCGAGTTCCTGTTTCGCGACGATGCAGTTGAGATCGGCTCGGTGGCGCTCGTGCCGCTGGGCGGAAAATCGGAACTCGGCTTTCTCGCCATCGGCAGTCACGACGCGAAGCGTTTCCACCCCGGCATGAGCATCGATTTCCTGGCGCGCGTCGGCGATCTCGTCACGGCGGCGCTGCGGCGCTACTGAGCGTAAGGGATTGCGCTCATGGTCGGCGCCGATCGCGGTTTAATCGACAGCTTCATTCGTCACCTCGACGTCGAGCGCCGGCTCTCGGAACTGACCTGCAAGCACTACCGGCGGGATTTGAACGCGCTGGCGCGCTGGTGCGACGAAGTCGAGATCGATCGCTGGGCGGATATCGGCAGCGACCATATTCGCGCCTGGGCCGCGGCATGTTTCCGTCGCGGGCTGTCGAGCAAGAGCATTCAACGCAGGCTTTCCGCGACGCGCACGTTCTTCCGTTATCTCGTACGTGAGAAGCTCGTCGATCGCAACCCCGTGCAATCGGTGTCCGCCCCGAAAAGCGCGCGGCGGCTGCCCGGCAATCTCGATGTCGACCGCATGGCGCGGCTGCTCGACATAAAGGGCGACGAACCGGTCCCGTGCCGCGACAGGGCGATGCTCGAGTTGCTGTATTCGTCGGGACTGCGCCTGGCTGAGCTGACCGGACTGAACCTCGGCGACATCGATATCGAGGACGCGACGGTGCACGTCACGGGCAAAGGCAACAAGGACCGCATCGTCCCGGTCGGGCGTTACGCGCTCGCGGCGATCAAACAGTGGCTTTCGCTGCGGGCCCAGCTTGCAGACGCCGACGAGCGCGCGATCTTCGTCAGCACGCGCGGCTCGCGCCTGAGCGGGCGCGGCGTACAGGCACGCGTCAAGTACTGGGGCAGGCGGCAGGGGATCGACTCGCGCGTGTACCCGCACCTGTTTCGGCATTCGTTCGCGACCCAT
>JBFISV010000336.1:0-3100 GCA_041608415.1 Woeseiaceae bacterium | reverse complement strand
GGCGCCAACCGCAACCACGCCGTCGTGGTTCATCGTGCCGCTGCCGATATTGACGGTTTCCTCGAGCAGATCGATGGCGGCCGCGGCGTTCGCGTCGATCCAGGCGACGATCGCCGTCTCCGTATCGTCGAGCGTCGCGGCGCCCGTCGTGCCGGCCGCGAGCAGGTACAGCGTCGCGAGCGCAGCTGCGATCGGGCGCTTCACGCGGAACCCTCGTCGAAATGCCGCGGCACGCGGATGTGCTCGACCATGTGCTGGATGCGCTCCGGCGGCGGCGCCGTGAGAACGCTGACGCCGATCGCGACCGCGAAGTTCAGGCACATGCCGATGACGCCGATGCCTTCGGGTGAGATGCCGAACAGCCAGTTCGATGCGACGTTTTCGCCCCACGGCGCGCCGGCCCATTTGAGAAACAGGCCCTTGAAGAATTCGATGTAGCCATACGTGAACAACAGGCCCGTCAGCATACCGGCAATGGCGCCCTGCTTGTTGATGCGCTTGAAGAATATGCCGAGCAGGATGACGGGAAACAGGGACGCCGCGGCCAGCCCGAACGCGAACGCAACGACCTGCGCGACCCATCCCGGCGGATCGAAGCCCAGGTAGCCCGCGATCAGGATCGCGACCGCGGCCGCGATGCGGCCGGCGAGCAGCTCGCGCGAGTCCGAGATGTGCGGCACGAAGATGCCTTTGATCAGGTCGTGCGACACGGCGGCGGAGATGACCAGCAGCAGCCCCGCGGCCGTCGACAGCGCGGCTGCAATGCCGCCGGCCGCGACGAGCGCTATGACCCAGTTCGGCAGGCCGGCGATTTCCGGATTCGCGAGCACCATGATGTCGCGATCGACGCTGAGTTCGTTGCCATGCCAGCCGTAAGCGGCGGCCTGCGCCGCGAAATCGCGGTTGCTGTCGTTGTAGTACTGGATGCGGCCGTCGCCGTTCAGGTCGTCGAACGTGACCAGCCCGGTCTGTTCCCAGGTGTTCATCCACGCGGGCCGCTCGTCGTAGGCGAGGTTGCCGTCCGCCGCGCCGATCTCGCCGGGCTGCACGGTGTTGATGAGATTGAGGCGCGCCATCGAACCGACCGCGGGCGCGGTCGAATACAGGATCGCGATGAACAGCAGGGCATAGCCGGCCGACAGCCGCGCGTCGCGCACCCGGGGCACGGTGAAGAAACGCACGATGACGTGCGGCAGGCCCGCCGTCCCGACCATGAGCGCCATCGTGATGCAGAACACGTCGATGCGGCTCTTGGTGCCCGACGTGTAATGATTGAAGCCGAGCGACGAGACGATGTCGTCCAGCTTGTCCAAAAGCGCCGTGCCCGTACCGGTCACCTCGCTGCCGAACGCGAGTTGCGGGATCGGGTTGCCGGTGATCTGGATCGCGATGAACACGGCGGGCACCGTGTAGGCGAAAATCAACACGCAATACTGCGCGACCTGCGTGTAGGTGATGCCTTTCATGCCGCCGAGGACGGCGTAGGTGAAGACGATCGCCATGCCTATCACCAGCCCGACCGTGACGTCGACCTCGAGGAAGCGCGAAAATACGATGCCGACGCCGCGCATCTGGCCCGCGACGTAGGTGAAGGATATGAAGATCAGGCAGATGACGGCGACGATACGCGCCGTCTTCGAGTAGTAGCGTTCGCCGATGAACTCGGGAACCGTGAACTTGCCGAACTTGCGCAGATACGGCGCCAGCAGCAATGCCAGCAGGACGTACCCCCCGGTCCAGCCCATGAGGTAGACCGAGCCGTCGTAGCCGAGGAACGCGATCAGGCCCGCCATCGAGATGAACGACGCGGCGCTCATCCAGTCCGCGGCCGTGGCCATGCCGTTCGCGACGGGCGAAACGCCCTTGCCCGCAATGTAGAAATCGCCGGTCGAATGAGCCCGTGACCAGATGGCGATGAATATGTAGAGCGCGAAGCTGAGCCCGACGACGACGTAGGTCAGCGCTTGCAGGCTCATTGCTTGTACTGCACGCGCTTATTTTTCATGAACGTCGAACTCGCGATCGAGGCGATTCATGCGCCAGGCATAATAGAAAATCAGCAGCACGAAGACGTAGATCGAGCCCTGTTGCGCAAACCAGAAGCCCAGTTTGAAACCGCCGATGCGGATCGTATTCAATGGCTCGACGAACAGGATGCCGAAACCGTAGGAGCAGACGAACCAGACGGCGAGGCAGCTCGCGACGACCCTGAGGTTGGCCCGCCAGTAGGCGTGACGATTGGAGCGCTGCATCGACTCTCCCGGGAGCGGTCGGCTTGTAGGCGCCAAATGTAACAAAGCATAATCCAACATTCAGCAAGCGGGAGGCGTCATGGTCGAGACCGGGTATCCCGAAAAGCAGTTCGTCGACGTGCACGGGCTCAAGATGGCTTACGCCGAATGCGGCGACGGCGCGCCCATCGTTTTTCAGCACGGCAATCCGACGTCGTCGTACCTGTGGCGCAATGTCATGCCGGAACTCGCGCCGCTCGGACGCTGTATCGCCGTCGACCTGGTCGGCATGGGCGATTCCGACAAGCTCGCAGACCCCGGCCCCGGAAGCTATCGCTACGTCGAGCACCGCGAGTACCTGTTCGAGGCGTGGCGACGGCTCGGCATTGGCGAGAACGTGACGTTCGTCGTCCACGACTGGGGCTCGGCGCTGGGCTTCGACTGGTCATGCCGCAACCCCGACAAGGTCAAAGGCATCGCCTACATGGAGGGCATCGTGCGGCCGCTGACCTGGGCGGACTGGCCGGCCGACGCGCGCGAAATTTTCCGGGGCTTTCGCTCGGCGGCCGGTGAAGCGATGGTGCTCGACAAGAACCTGTTCGTCGAGCGCGTGTTGCCCGGTTCGATCCTGCGGACCCTGAGCGAGGAGGAAATGCTCGCCTACCGCCGCCCGTTCCTCGCGCCCGGCGAGGACCGGCGACCGACGCTCTCGTGGCCGCGCGAGATCCCGATCGACGGCGAGCCCGCGGACGTCCACGAGATCGTCGCGCACTACGCCGACTGGCTCTCTGTCACGGACGTACCGAAGCTGTTCATCAATGACGATCCCGGCGCGATTTAGACCGGCGCGCCGCGCGAATTTTGCCGCG
>JBFISV010000335.1:0-3105 GCA_041608415.1 Woeseiaceae bacterium | reverse complement strand
GCAGAATTTGGATCCGAACGCTTTATTAAGAAGATGGGTCAGTTCGGACGAACTGCATAATTGGATCCGACCCTTTGATTAATCGGCTCGGTATTTCCGGTCGCTCAGTCGTCTTCGAGCGCTTTTTTGATACGCGCATAGCCGAGCTTGAGTTCCTTGCCCAGTTGGCCGAGCGCCTTGCCGACGCCCTCGCCGGTCTCACCGATTTTCGCCTTCGCGGTGAAATCCTCCATTTTCTCCTCGAGCTCCTCCCATTCGTCCTTTGCGTCTTTCGATGCGAGGTGCAGCTGCAAGCGCAGCTCGTCGCGCCGCTGCCTGAGTTCCGCCAGGATGTCGTCGAGATCGCTCATGTCGTTCTCCTCACAAAAAGGGTCCACGAAAAGGGGTCGGAGTAAATTCGGTCGGTTAGAATTATAGCCGTAATTGGATCCGACGCCTTTTTTGGTGATTGGATCCGACCTTTTTTCTCGGGAGCTGTCTGATGACGCAGAAAGTTACTCGCCGCGACTTCTTGAACGGCACACAGGTTGCGATCGGCGCATCGCTCCTGAGTCCCTGGACCGAACTCTTCGGCGCGGATGCTACGAAGTTCGCGCTCGGCGACGATTACTATCCGCCTGCGAAGACCGGTCTGCGCGGCAGCCACGACGGGTCGTGGGAGGTCATGCACGCGCGTGTCGCCGGTGCAACGTGGCCGGTCGGGCCGATCGAGGAAGACTACGACCTCGTGGTCGTCGGCGGTGGTATCAGCGGCCTCTCCGCCGCGCACTTCTACCGCCGCGAAAAGCCTGACGCGCGCGTCCTGATACTCGACAACCACGACGACTTCGGGGGGCATGCCAAGCGCAACGAATTCCAGGTGGGGGAGCACACGCACATCGCCTACGGCGGCACCGAGTCTATCGATACGCCGTCGGGCTACTCGGATGTCTCGAAGACGCTGCTGCGCGATATCGGTGTCGACGTACAAAAGTTCTACAAGTATTTCGATCAGGACCTGTATGACGAAATGGACCTCACCTACGCAATTGCGTTCGATCAGAAGACCTACGGCGAACGCCGGCTCGTTAGCGGTTACGGCAGCGTTCCCTGGAAAGAGTTTGCGGCGCAGACGCCGATGAGCGCGAAGGCGAAAGCCGACCTCGTGCGTGCATTCACCGACGAGCGGGACTACCTGCCCGGCATGAGCCGCGAGGAGAAAATCGAGCTGCTGAGCTCGATCAGCTACCGCAGCTACCTGAAAGACTACGTCAAGGTCGACGAACAGGTGCTCGAGATGTACCAGCGCTGGGGCATGAGCTTCTGGTGCGTCGGCATGGACGAGGTGCCGGCCATCTACATCCTCGGCTACACCGATGGCGGCGGCCTGCCCGGCCTCGAGCATACCGTTGCGCGAAAGGGCGGCCGCGGCGTCGAGCCGTACATCTTTCACTTTCCTGACGGCAATGCATCGGTGGCGCGGCTCCTGGTGCGAGCGCTGCTTCCAGGGGCCGTGCCGGGTAACACGATGGAAGACTGTGTCACGACGCGTGTTGACTACGGCTTGCTCGATCGTGAAGGTGCGCCGCTCGCCATTCGCCTCAACAGCACCGCGGTCAACGTTGCCCATACGGCGAACGAGAAGGCGGTTACCGTCACTTATCTGCACTCCGGAATCCCGCACACGGTGCGGGCAAAGCATTGCATCATGGCCTGTTACAACAGCGCGATTCCTTATCTATGTGCGGAACTGCCCGAGAAACAGAAAAAGGGGCTCGCCTACAACGTCAAAGTACCGCTGACCTACACCAAGGTGATGATCCCGAACTGGCGCGCGTTTGCCGATCTGGGCATTCACTACGTCTACTACACGCGCGACTTCTACAAGCAGGTCGAGCTCGACTACCCGGTGTCGATCGGCGGCTACCGTTTCGGCAGCAACCCCGACGAGCCGATGGCGCTGCACATGTGCTACGTGCCGTACTTCGACGACATCCAGGGCCCCGAGCAATGGCGTGCCGGGCGCCGCCAACTGCTCGAGACGCCGTTTGCGACCTTCGAGCACCACGTGCGCGACCAGCTCGACCAGGCACTTTCAGGCGCGGGCTTCGATGCCGGGCGCGACATCACGGCGATCACGGTGAATCGCTGGGCGCACGGCTATTCCTACAGCCCGGCCCTGCTCTGGGAACCCGACTACGCCTCGGATGCCGACAAACCCTGGGTACGGGGGCGCCAGCCCTTCGGCCGCATAGCGATCGCGAACTCGGACGCGGGCGCCGCGGCCAACACGAACTCGGCCATCACACACGCGTATCGGGCCGTGCGCGAGGTCATCGCGAGCTGAGGCGCCTGACGGACGCTCAGCCCTTCCGCTTGGCGGCGGCGTCAGCCAGCCGGCGCCGGGGCGCGGTTTTGCTGCTTCCACGAGCGCCCGGCACGCCGTGCCCGGCGCTCGCGGCCGCGCGATCTGCAGCGCCACGATTTGACAATAATCACTGACTATTGCGTGACTACTCACGTATCAGTTATGCTTCCGTCATGGATAGGCAGCGATCCCCGGAACAGGAACTCGCCCTCGCGCTCGCCGCCGCCTGGACCCGCATCGAACGGCGCCTCGATGCCGCGCTCGGGGCCGTTCGCGGCATCAGCCTGGCCGAGTACCGGCTGCTGCGGGCACTGGGCGATGCGCCGAAGTCGCTCGCGAGCCGCGTCGACCTCGCGCAGGCCGTGGGGCTCACGCCGTCGGGCATCACGCGCGCGCTCCGACCGATGGAAAAACTCGGCATCGTCTCGACGCTGAAGAGCAAGCGGGACGCCCGCCTCGCGATCGCCGCCCTGACGCCGGCCGGCCGCGAGCTTTTGAGCGAAGCATCGGCCGTGGTCGACGACACGATGAAGGCAATGCTCGAACGCGCTCCCGGGGCCGCCGCAAGGATCGACGGCGTGATAGAGGTACTGGGGGACGTCGGCCGCTAGGCCGCCGCCCGCGCCGCCTCGCGCGACCTGCAATTCATAGCACCACCATGAGCTTGCCCGTGTTGCCGCCCGTGAACAGCAGGTTGATGCCCTCGATGGCGCTCTCGAGTCCGTCGAGCTTGTGCGCGCGGTACTTGAGCTTGCCGG
>JBFISV010000334.1:0-3113 GCA_041608415.1 Woeseiaceae bacterium | reverse complement strand
TGGGCGCCGAGGCGTTCGATCTCGCGGCCCTCGCTCTCGATCCGCTCCGTCAGTGCCGCGAGCAGCTTGCGACGCCGTTCCTGCGCGGCATCGAGTTCCGCAAGCTCGGCGTTACGCTCGCCCGCGATCCTCTCGAGTTCCGCCTCCTCGAGGGCGGCCTGCCGGCGAAACTCGGCGAGTTCACGAATCTTCGCCGCTACCGTCTCGATGTTGTCGCGCCTGTAGCCGTTCAGGTACCCGTAGTAACGCATCACACGCCCCAGGGTCGCCGGGTCCTGCTGGTTCAACAGCAGCTTGAGGCGTTCCTGCCTGCCGCTCATGTAGGCCGCTCGCAGCTGGTCGCCGAGCGCGGCCGCCTCCCGTTCGAGCGCGGTTTCGTGTTCGTCGATGGCGACGTCGAGTTCGCGGCGACGCTTCTCGCTCGACACGCGTTCCCGCTCGAGGTCTTCGAGACGCTGGCGCTGCTCGGCGATGTCGACCTCGGCGCGCTGCAGGTCGGCGGTCAGTCGATCCCGATCCAGCGCCGCGCGATCCATGCTTTTCTTGAGGTCGCTGATGCGCTGGCGAACTTCCTCGAGTTCCTGTTCCTTGATCTTGGCGACTTCGTCGTCGGCCAGCACCGGCAGTGCAAACAAGAGCAACAGGGTCAAAAGCGCGGCATTCACCGCGTGAGAGTATTGCTATAATGGCGGTTTTTCCACCTGCGCGCGTCCCCTTCATGGATAGGATCCTAGAATTCTCCGCCAATCACACGCTGCTGGTCTTCGCCCTCGTGACGAGCTTTCTCCTGGCCGTCTTTACAGAGCTGCGACGCAAAGCGGCCGGCGTGTCGTCCGTCGAGGCCGGCGAAGCGGTCCGGCTCATAAACAACGACGCTGCCGTCATCGACCTGCGCAGCGCCGAAGCCTTCGGTCGCGGTCACATCGTCAACGCACGCAACGTGCCGTCCGACGAACTCTCCGCGCGGCTCGACAAGCTCGGCGCACTGAAGTCGAAGCCCGTCGTCATCGTGTGCGAGGCCGGCATCACGTCCTCGAAGGCGCTCGCCACCCTCAAGCAGGCCGGCTTCGAGACGGTATACAGCCTCAAAGGCGGCATGACGGGCTGGAGCCAGGCGGGCATGCCGCTCGTTACTGCGAAGAAAACCAAGAAAGAACACCACAAGAAACGAAAATAACACGGGTATCACGCACGATTTACGATGAGTACCGTCACCATCTACGGTAACAACGCCTGCGCCTACTGCGGCGCCGCGCGCATGCTGCTGACGAAAAAAGGCGTTCGCTTCGAGGACGTGCTCGTCCATGACGACGCCGACAGGCGCGCCGAGATGGAGGCGCTGAGCGGCCGCTCGTCGGTGCCACAGATATTTGTCGGCGACCGGCACATCGGCGGATTCGACGAACTTTATGCGCTCGATCAGAGCGGCGACCTCGACAAGCTGCTGGCCGGCGCCTAGCCTTCGGCCTCCAGCGCAACAGGAAACTCCAATGGCAGAAGAAAATGATGGCGCCCCCGAAAAGCGCCTTTCGATCATCAAGATTTACATCAAGGATTTTTCGCTCGAATCACCGCAGTCGCCGCACGTGTTTCGCGCCGAAGAGTGGTCGCCGCAAACGAACCTCAATTTGCGCAGCACTCACAGCGTCGTCGACGGACAGATCCATGAGGTCGTGCTGACCATCACGATCGAGGCGAAGGCGAAAGAGGACGACAAGACGCTGTTCCTGGTCGAACTGCACCAGGCCGGGCTGTTCGACATCAGCGGTTACTCGGAAGAGGAATTCGGCGCGATCGTCGGCAGCTTCTGCCCCAACATCCTGTTTCCCTATGCCCGCGAGTCCATCGCCTCGATGATCCAGAAAGGCGGCTTTCCGGAGTTCGTGCTGCAGCCGCTCAATTTCGATGCCCTGTACACGCAGTCGGTGCAGCAGAAGCAGGCCGGCGTCGCGACGACGGAAACGCATTGACCGGAGCCGCCCCGTCGGAGCCGATCGCCGTTCTCGGCGCGGGTTCGTGGGGCACCGCTCTCGCGATCCAGTTCGCGCGCAGCGGCCGACCCGTGCGGCTGTGGGGACGCGACCGCGCGCAGCTTGAAACCATTGCAACAGAGCGCGCCAACGCCCGTTACCTGCCGGGCGCGACGTTTCCGGACAACCTGCATGCGATAGCGGACCTCGGACAATGTGTCGACAACGTCCGTGACGTACTGGTCTCGGTGCCGAGTCACGGCCTGCGCGAGACGCTCATTGCCGTCAAACCGTTCCTGCGCAAAGACGCGCGCGTTTGCTGGGCGACGAAGGGATTCGAGTTGCACAGCGGCAAGCTGCCGCACCAGGTTGCCGCGGAAGTGCTCGGTCCGTCGCGGCCCGTGGCGGTGCTGTCGGGCCCGACGTTCGCGAAAGAGGTCGGCGGCGGACTGCCGACCGCGATGACGATTGCAGCAAACGATCCCGGCTTTGCCCGGGAACTGGCCGTCACGCTCTCGGGCGACAACTTCCGCGCATACACCTCCGACGACATCATCGGCGTCGAGGTCGGCGGCGCCGTCAAGAACGTGCTCGCGATCGGCGCGGGCCTGTCCGACGGTCTCGGTTTCGGCGCCAACACCCGCATCGCGCTGATCACGCGCGGCCTCGTCGAGATGACGCGCCTGGGCCGTGCGCTCGGCGCGAAAAAAGAGACCTTCATGGGCCTCGCCGGCATGGGCGACCTCGTGCTGACCTGCACCGACGACCTGTCGCGAAATCGCCGCATGGGCCTCGCGCTCGCGAGCGGCAAGTCGGTCGAGGAAGCCCAGCAAGAGATCCGGCAGGTCGTCGAAGGCGTCATGGCCGCCGAGGCCGTAAAGGAGGTCGCCACCGAGCTCGGCATCGAGATGCCGATCTGCCAGCAGGTGTACCGGATTCTCTACAAAGGCGCTACGCCGCGCGAGGCGGTCGGCGCGCTCATGCGCCGCGAACTCAGGCCCGAGAACGACGCCTCGGATTGAGCCGGCGCGCCGCCTGCCTTTACCCGCTGCACGCGTTGCCCGCCGCACGCCCGATGACGCTCAGGCGCCGCCCGCGAACCCGAGCTGCCGCCACGCCTCGTACACGACGACGGCCGCCGCG
>JBFISV010000333.1:0-3115 GCA_041608415.1 Woeseiaceae bacterium | reverse complement strand
GCTCACCGACGAGGAACGCAGGACGATTCTGGAGCAGCTCACGGGCGCAGAGGGCATCGAGCGCTACCTGCATACGCGCTACGTCGGTCAGAAGCGCTTCTCTCTCGAAGGTGGCGAGAGCCTGATTCCGATGATCGACGACCTGATTCAACGCAGCGGCGTCGCGGGGATTCGCGAGATGGTCCTCGGCATGGCGCACCGCGGCCGCATCAACGTGCTCGTGAACATCCTCGGCAAGTCCCCGGAGGAATTGTTCGAGGAGTTCGAGGGTAATTACGATCTCGATGAACTCAAAGGTTCGGGCGACGTCAAGTACCATAAAGGCTTTTCGGCCGACATGAAGACGCCGGGCGGCAATGTGCACATTGCACTGGCGTTCAATCCGTCGCATCTCGAGATCGTCAACCCGGTCGTCGAAGGCTCCGTGCGTGCGCGGCAGCAGCGCCGGGGCGATACCGAGCGCCAGGAGGTGCTGCCTATCCTGATGCACGGCGACGCCGCATTCTCGGGGCAGGGCGTCGTTACCGAGACCTTCCAGATGTCGCAGACGAACGGATTCCGCACGGGCGGCACGGTACACATCGTGGTCAACAACCAGATCGGCTTCACGACGAGTCGGCCCTCCGATGCACGCTCCACGGCGTATTGCAGCGACGTCGCCAAAATGATCGAGGCGCCGATTTTCCACGTCAACGCCGACGATCCCGAGGCCGTGATATTCGTGACGCGGCTCGCATTCGACTACCGGCAGAAATTCAAGAAGGACGTCGTCGTCGATCTCGTTTGCTATCGGCGCCACGGACACAACGAGGCGGACGAGCCGTCGGCGACACAGCCGATCATGTATGGCGCGATCAAGAAGCATCGCACGACGCGCGAGATTTATGCGGAAAAGCTCATCGCGCGGCATGTCGTCGAGGCGGGCGACGTAAGCCAGCTGCAGGACGAGTATCGCGACCGTCTCGACCGCGGCGAACCGGTACCGAGGTCCTCGCTCGGCATGATCGGCAACGAGTTTACGATCGACTGGTCGAGGTTCACGCATCCCGACACGGACGCCGTCGTCGACACGTCAATCAGCCCGAAGACGGTCGAGGCGCTCGGCAAAGGCATCACCGCATACCCCGGCGACATGAAACTGCACGGGCGCGTCCAGCGGCTCATGGACGAGCGCGTCCGCATGGCCAAGGGCGATGTCGAGATGGACTGGGGATTTGCGGAAACGATGGCCTATGCCTCCCTGATCAGAGAGGGATACGACTGCCGCCTCGTCGGTCAGGACAGCGGTCGCGGCACGTTTTTCCACCGCCACGCCGTGCTGCACAACCAGATCAACAATCGCGAATACACGCCGTTGCGACACCTGACCGACAATCCGGATTCCTTCCGCGTCATCGATTCGCTGCTGTCGGAAGAGGCCGTGCTCGGTTTCGAGTACGGGTATGCGACAACCGAGCCCAACACCCTGTGCATTTGGGAAGCTCAGTTCGGAGACTTCGTCAACGGGGCGCAGGTCGTGATCGATCAGTTCATCAGTTCCGGCGAAGCAAAATGGGGTCGCCTCTGCGGGCTCACGATGTTCTTGCCGCACGGCTACGAAGGGCAGGGACCGGAACACTCCTCGGCACGACTCGAGCGATTCCTGCAGCTGTGCGCCGAACACAACATGCAGGTCTGTGTGCCGTCGAACCCCGCACAGATGTTCCACATGCTGCGGCGGCAGATGCTGCAACCCTTGCGTAAACCGCTCATCGTCATGACGCCGAAAAGCCTGCTGCGGCACAAGATGTCGGTCTCCTCCCTTTCCGCCCTGTCCACCGACAAGTTCGAACTGATCATTCCCGAGACGGAGCCGATCGATCCCGACAAAACGCGCCGCATCGTGTTTTGCAGCGGCAAGGTTTATTACGACCTGCTGGAGGCGCGCGAGGTACAGGGCGTCGACGACGTCGCCCTGATTCGGCTGGAGCAGTTGTATCCGTTTCCGATCGATGAATACGCGGCGAGCCTCGAGCAATACGGGGCGGTGAAAGACGTCGTCTGGTGCCAGGAAGAGCCGCAAAACCAGGGCGCCTGGTATCAGATTCGCCATCGCCTGCAGGAGCCGTTGCGGGACGATCAGAATCTCTACTACGCGGGTCGCGACAGTTCCGCCGCACCGGCGAGCGGCATCTACAAGGTGCACCTGCAGCAACAGCAGGCGCTGGTCGAAGCTGCCCTCGACATCGAATTCAAAGCCAGCAAGTCGGCGAAACCGAGAGAGACGAAAAAGAAATGAGTATTGAGATCAAGGTACCTCAGTTGCCGGAATCCGTCGCCGATGCGACGCTCGTTGCCTGGCACAAGGCGGCCGGCGATGCCGTCGCGCGCGACGAAAACCTGGTCGACCTGGAAACGGACAAGGTCGTCCTCGAGGTGCCGGCGCCCGCCGCGGGCACGATCAAGGCGATCCAGGTCGAGGAGGGGACGACGGTTACGGCCGGCGAGGTACTCGCGCTGCTCGATGAAGGTGACGGCGCGGCCGCAGCGGCGGACGACGAAAAGACCGCCGGGGAGCCCGCGCGCGCAAGCGAGGAGGCACCCGCCGAGCCGGAGCAAGCGCCGAAGTCGGTAAAAACGAGTCCGGCGGTCCGGAGGCTGCTCGAAGAGCACGATCTCGATGCGACGATGATCGGGGGTACCGGCAAGGACGGCCGTATCACCAAAGCCGATGTCATGGCGTTCCTCAAGGGGCAGGGGACCGGGGACGTCGCCCCCGCCGATTCATCGCCGGCCGACAGCGGCGCTGCACTCGTGCTCGAGCGCAGCGAGCAGCGCGTGCCGATGACGCGGCTGCGTGCGCGCATCGCCGAGCGCCTGATCGAGGCACAGCAGACGGCGGCAATGCTGACCACCTTCAACGAAGTCGATCTGACCGAAGTCATGGCCCTCAGGAAACGCTACCGGGAGTCCTTCGAAAAGCAGCACGGGGTGCGCCTCGGCTTCATGTCCTTTTTTGCCAAGGCGGCCGTAGAAGCGCTGAAGCGCTTCCCTGTCGTCAACGCGTCGGTCGAGGGAACCGACATCGTCTACCACAACTATTACGATATCGGCATCGCGGTCTCGACCGAACGGG
>JBFISV010000332.1:0-3127 GCA_041608415.1 Woeseiaceae bacterium | reverse complement strand
TACAGTCACTTGAAGGCTGGGCGCTGCCCGGCGCCGGATTGGTACGGTTCGTGCAGCCCTCGATGGAAACAGTCAAGGGCCAAGCCGCCACCGACGGGCATTTACAGGCCAGTGCCCGTGAGACTCGTCCGTGGCGGCGATGACACATGACGACGACCAGCAGACACATCTCGCTGCGCGAGTGGCGCACGTTTTGCGCGGCGGCGGAAAATTCGAGCTTTCGCGAGGCGGCGGAAAAACTGCACGTGACCGCCTCGGCCGTCAGCCACCAGATCAAGAACCTCGAGACCGAACTCGGCAAGAGACTGTTCGAGCGCGGCTCACGCGAGATATCGCTGACGCCCGATGGCGAGCTCCTGTACGACGACGTGCGCCCGCTTCTGAGAAAGCTCGAAGAAGTTTCGCACCGCCACGGCCTCTCCGCCCGCAACAGCCTGCGAATATCCGTGCAGCCCTTTTTCGCGAGCGAGTTGTTCGTACCCCGGCTCGCGAAGTTTCGCGAGTTGCATCCGGGCATCGACATAACGGTCGACACGAGCGACGAGTCTTCCGAGAAACACCCCGCCGCCGCCGACGTTTCGATCCGCGTCTTCACGGCGCCGCCGCCGGGGCTTAGGTCGGACACGCTGTTTCCGCTGCGCCTCGTGCCCGCCGGTTCCCCGGCTTTCTATGACGGCATCAAGCTCGTCGGTAAACGAATCGTGAGCGAATTCCCGCTCGTGATCCACGACAGCCGTCCGCGCGCCTGGAAGCAGTGGGAGAGAAGCTCGGGCATTGCGGTACCGCGCGATGCTCGCGTCGTGAGGATGGATTCGATGATTGCCGTGGTGCGCGCCGCGGAGCGCGGGCTCGGCGCCGCGCTCGTTCCGGTGCAGCTCAGCGACGCATGGTTCGGGACGTCGCGCCTCGTTCCATTGTTCGACCACGAGCTGGTAACGAAGGATACCTACTATCTCGTGTGCGGCGATTCGGCAGCAGACGATGAGAACGTCAAGCTGTTGCGGAACTGGGTGTTACGGGAGTTTGGGGATTTGAGCTGATTTTTTTTCATTGCCCGATGAAATTTATTTCGTTTGTCGCAGGCGTCGTTCGCCGCTACCTTGTGTCGCGACCCGGGAACGGATCCGGGGCAGAAAAATGTTGTTCGCTTGGAGACAGAGTTATGAAACATTTCATCAATCGTACGGCCATACGCCGCCTGCTCACAGCCTCGACAGCCATCCTGTTGTCGGGCAATGCATACGCCGTGAAGCCTGTGCCCGTCTACACGATGACGGTATTCGAGGATGCGCGCTTCGGCAGTGAGGTACAGGCAGGGAATTACGCTGACGCCATCGAGAAGCTGACGCCCGTCACCGAGCGTCGCAAGAACGACTTCGCAGCGGCGACCAATCTGTGCGTTGCTTTCACGAAGTCCGGCGACCTCGAAAATGCGGTTGACGTCTGCAATCGTGCGGTCGCGGTCGCTCGCAAGGGCGCGCGCAGAACCTCGACCTTATCGGCTGGCGTTTTCGCCTTCGCCACTTCACGCACGCGCCTCGCGCTGGCCCTGTCCAACCGCGGTGTGCTGCGTGCGGCGCTGGACGACGCAGAGCTCGCGCGCAAGGACTTCGAGGAGGCGATCAAGCTGCGTGCGACGCTTTCCGCACCGAAGATCAACCTCGCGCGTCTGGACCGCGCCGCGTAGGGCGGGATTTAGACCCGCCCGCCTGGGGTCAGGGACGCCGGACCGGCCGGCGTTGACCCAAAGGACGGTTCGCCCTCCCCCCCGGCGAACCGTCCTTTTCTTTATTTCCGGAATCCCGCTATGCTCACGGCATGATCTTCAATAAAAAGACCGTGATCCTCACGGGTGCGTCGGCCGGCGTGGGCGCCGCAACCGCGAGAAAGTTCGCCGAGGCCGGCGCAAACCTGATGCTCGTCGCGCGCGGCAAGAAACAACTCGAGGCGATCGCCGAGGAACTGCGGGACAAGTCGCAGGTCGAGATCTTCGCGATGGACGTTGCGGACGCCGAGGCCTGTGTCAACGTGTTCAAGAAAGCCGATTTCGAATTCGGCAGGGTCGACATACTGATCAACAACGCAGGCTTCCACCAGCGCGGCAACGTCGACTCGGTGTCGGCCGAGGACCTCGGCCGGATGATCGACGTCAACCTGCGCGCACCGATCATGCTGACGCGCATTGCGCTGCCGTATCTCCGCGATGCGGGAGGCGGCGCGGTGATCAATGTCGGCTCGCTGGCGGGCCGAACCCCCGTACCGGGCAGCGCAGCCTACTCCGCCAGCAAGGCGGGATTGCGGGCGTTCACCTACGCGATCGCGGACGAATTGCGCGACAGCGGCATCAAGTTCGCCGTGGTCTCGCCGGGGCCCATCGATACCGGGTTCATCATGTCCGACATCGATGCCGTGTCCGACCTGACGTTTTCGCAGCCCCTGAGCACGGCGGAGGAGGTTGCGCAGACCATCCTCGATCTGTGCGGCAACCGCCAGGCCGAGCAGTCCATGCCGCCGCTGAGCGGCCTGCTGACGACTGCGACCTACCTGTTTCCGTCGCTCGGCCGCGCGGTGCGGCCGCGACTGGCCGCGAAGGGCCGCAGCGTCAAGAAGAAACTCAAGGCCGAGGCCAAGGCACGCGTGAAAAGCGAGCAATCGAAAAGCGCGAACCCGGAAAGCGAGGAGACGAACTGATCATCATCGAGCGCGGATGATGCAGCCACAGTCCTCGATATGTTCGGAGGCAGGTGCCGCAGCGCTTGCATGGGCCGGGGCCGCAAGCGGACATGGGGCCGGGCACGCCGCGGTTTCCGCCGCGGCCGGCCCGACCAGGTAATCAGGTATCGGTCGCGGACGTGGCCGTGGGCGCCTGCTCGGTCAACATGACGATCGCCATGGGCGCCGCATCGCCGGGCCGCGGGCCCGTCTTCAGGATGCGCAGGTAGCCGCCGGGCCGATCCTTGAAGCGCGGCCCGAGATCGGAAAACAACTTCGCCACCGCTTCCTTGTCGCGCAGGCGATCGAACGCAAGACGGCGATTCGCAACGCTGTCTTCCCGGGCCAGCGTAATCAGCGGCTCGACGACGCGCCGCAGCTCCTTCGCCTTGGGAAGCGTCGTACGGATCGTCTC
>JBFISV010000331.1:0-3127 GCA_041608415.1 Woeseiaceae bacterium | reverse complement strand
TGAGGCTCTGCATCGCGATCATCGCGGCGAAAATGATGATCGCGATCCGGAGAATCTTGCCGAGCAGCACGCGCAGCGACGGGGTCAGCTCGTCGACCCTCTGTATGCGGCCATCAAGGAAATTACCGGCTGAAAACGCGACCCACAGCAGGACGCCGATGAAGACGACCGACTGCAGAAGTCGGAGCACCGACAGCCTTGCGCTGCCGATGCTGAAGCCGACCTCGTCGAGCGTCGTCACGATGTCGTCGGTAATACCGAGTACCGATGCCGCGACGAAGGCCCAGACGACGACGGCGAAAAAGCGGCCGATGAACCGGCTCCGTATCGCGTGAGACACGACGTTGATCAGGAGCCAGGCGCCGGACAGCAGCATGACGACGTACAGCAGGTAGTTGTTCTCCGGCCAGCCGACTGCCGTAGTGGTCATGTATGCGACGCTCAGGAAGATCACATAGAACAACCATTCGAGGCGCCGCAGGACGGCGGCCAGCACGCGCAGCAATCCTGGCATGCCCGAGATCCGGCGCACGCGCTCCTCGAGCGCGGGCTCCACGCGCGTCGACAGGAACCAGGCCGGCAGGAACAGGACGACGACGAGGCTCAGTTGAAAGAGCATGTCCGGGCGGCGCAGGTAGCCGGCCGCAACGTTGCCGTATTCGAGTAGTTGTGTTGTGATCTGATCCAAGGACGTTCGCTCCAATCGTGATGCCGGCGCCCGGGTACGGCGCAAACTATATCACCGTACGCCGGGGCGATCGTGCCACTGCCTTGTCATGCGTTTACTGCGATCCTGCGCGTCTTTCGTGTCTGGCGAATCGATTCCGGGAGTCTTCGGCCAAGAACCGGGAGTAACGATTTGATGCTCTCGCGATCCGGCCTCCGGAGTGGCGCTGGGCTCAACCGCCTTCTCTGCCCTCGCCTTCCGCGAGCCTCATCGCGCAGCGCAGGTATTCTGAAAATTGCGCGCGCCGCTCGATGCACACACGCATCTTATTTGGCGGCTTCGGCAAGGATCGAGATTTTATCGATAGTACTCAGTTGGGGCATGGCACGCAGCGGGCAGGGCGGGCCAGCCAAAATGCTGTTGGTTTATACAGTTACTGCCAAGGCATACGGTAGTTTCGGCGGGACTTCGCCGCGGGCCCGGCAGCGGCGAATTGCTAGTCTCACGGCCGGGTACACTGTTCCTGACGGGTAAAGGGGTCAGAGTACATTTCCATCGAGAGCACTGGGGCCGAACTGCCGTTCCGGTGGAAATGTACTTGACCCATTTACCTATGACACGGGTCACATGCAATGATCGATGAACTGATGACAGGCACGCTCGTGCCGCTATGGCTCAAGGTCGCGTGGACCGCGATGGTGCTCGTCGTTGTCGTTATCTACTGGCGCTACCGCGGCCCGGACAACTTGCTGTGGTTTTCCGACCTCGCTCTCCTCGTACTCGTGCCGGGACTGTGGATGGAGGACTCGTTCATCGTCAGCCTGACGGCCTGCACGGTGCTGGTCCCCGAGGCGCTGTGGGGAGTGAGCTTCTTCGGCCGACTGCTGCACCTGCCGCGCGGGACCAACATCGCCGATTACATGTTCGACGAACCAGTGCCCCTGTGGCTGCGGGCGATATCGCTGTTCCACGTGCCGTTGCTCGCGGTCATCGTCTGGGGACCGTGGCGTCTCGGTTACGACCCCGGCGTGTTCCCGTGGGCCGTCGTAATTGCGTGGATAGTGATGCTGCTCACGCGCTGGCTGACGACGCCGGAGCCGAACATCAACCACGTGTACGAACTGCCGATCTTCACGAACGCGAACCTCAAGCCGCTGCACCACATGCTGGTCATGATGGCAGCCACGCCGGTCGTGATGCTGCCGGGCCACCTGCTGCTGTGGGTGCTGTTCGGCAAGTAGTCAGGCAAGGGGACGGTAAAAATAAGGGGTCGGAGTAAATTTCCCTGAACTGTCAGGTCGCTCGCGGTATTCGCGATGGAAATTTACTCCGGCCCCTTTTTCTCAGGCCTGATCAGGCCGTGACGAGCGCCGCCTTCCGCGTTTCGTTCCATTGCAGCACCGCGATCGTCAGTGCCGGCAGCATCGTGAGCGACACGAGCGCGGCGCCGAGAATGCCGAACAGCACGATCGCGCCGACGCCGCGATACAGCTCCGTTCCGGCGCCCGGGATGAACACCAGCGGGGAAAGTCCGCATATCGTCGTCAGCGTCGACATCGTGATGGGCCGCAGGCGCGAGGCGACGGCTTCGTGCACGGCATCGAACGCCGACGAGCCGTGCTGTTTCATGTGCTGCATGGCGCGATCGACGATGAGAATCGGGTTGTTGACGACCGTGCCCATGAGGATCAGGAAGCCGAGCATCGAGATCATGTCGAACGGTTGATGCAGGCCGCCGAGCCCCAGCCAGCCCAGCATGGCGCCCACGAAGTTCAGCAACGCGAGCCCGACGATGCCGCCCGCGATGCCGAGCGGGATCGTCGTCATGATCAGCCACGGGTATCCCCAGTGCCTGAAGATCGCGACGAGCAGCAGGTACACGATGACGAGGGCGACCGGCAGGTTCGCGGCGAGCGCGGCCTTGGTCGCATCGAGCTGGTCGCTGGCGCCGGAAATGTCGACGTTTACACTCGCCGGGAATCCACCGGAATCCCGCAAATAAGCGACGACGTCGTTGCGCACGATCTCGACGCCCGTCTCGAGGGGAACGGATGCCGGGGGGATGATGTTGAGGGTCACGGTTCGCTGGCCGTTGATGCGGCGGATCGAGTTGGCGTCCACGGTCTCGTGAATCGTTGCGATCGCATCGAGCGGCAGGATGCTGCCCTGCGGCGTATAGATCGGCAATCCGCCGAGACTGTCCACGTCCGCCCGGCCGCCGGTCGTGCCGTAGAGATACATGTCGATCTTGTCGTCGGACTCGAAGTACTCATCGACGAACGCACCGTCGGTCAGTGCCGCGACCGTGTACCCGACGTCGCTTGCCGCGAGGCCCAGTTCCGCCGCACGCGCCCAGTCCGGTCGAACCTCGAGCAAGGGCTGCGACAGGGAGAGCGAAGACGGGCTCGACTGTATGCGCGGGTTGCCGAGCACGTCCTCCGCCCGGCGGTAGATCGCCGT
>JBFISV010000330.1:0-3139 GCA_041608415.1 Woeseiaceae bacterium | reverse complement strand
CTGCATTACGGCGATTTGACCGACGCGACAAATCTGATACGCATTATTCAGCAGGTAAGACCTCATGAAATCTACAATCTCGCCGCTCAGAGCCACGTGGCGGTTTCGTTCGAAACGCCCGAGTACACGGCTAACGCCGACGCCATCGGGTGTTTGCGTCTTCTCGAAGCGATTCGAATTCTGAACATGGGAAAGACGACGCGCTTTTACCAGGCATCGACCTCGGAACTGTATGGCCTCGTCCAGGAGACGCCGCAGACCGAGACGACGAGTTTCTATCCGAGATCGCCGTACGCGGTCGCGAAGCTGTACGCCTACTGGATCACCGTCAACTACCGTGAAGCCTACGGCTTCTATGCCTGTAACGGTATCCTGTTCAATCACGAATCGCCCGTGCGCGGCGAAACGTTCGTTACGCGCAAGATCTCGCGGGGGCTGGCGAGAATCAAGGCCGGGCTGCAGCAATGTCTCTATCTGGGCAATCTCGACGCGCTGCGTGACTGGGGCCATGCTCGCGACTACGTCGAAATGCAGTGGCTGATGCTGCAACAGGACCGAGCCGAGGATTTCGTGATCGCCACGGGCACCCAACACTCGGTGCGGGAGTTCGTCGAGATCGCGTGTGACAAGCTCGGTATGGGCATCAGGTGGCAGGGGTCGGGTATCGACGAACACGGTTGCGACGACAACGGCAACGTCATCGTGCGCATCGACAGTCGCTATTTCAGGCCGACCGAAGTCGATTCCCTGCTCGGCGATCCGACGAAAGCGCGCGAAAAGCTCGGCTGGACACCTAGGATTTCGTTCCGGGACCTGGTTACCGAGATGGTCGAGTCCGATCTGCAGCTCGCAGAACGCGACGCTCTGATTCAGAATAAAGGGTTCCAGGCATTCAATTACAATGAATAGAGCCGAGCGAATTCATGTCGCTGGTCATCGTGGTCTGGCTGCTGCGGCCGTCGTCAGGACGCTTCGAATGCAGGGATGCGAAGCCAGCCGGCACGATCGTGTGCCGCGCGAGTCGCTCGGTGTCTCGAGGCATCGGGGGTTCGGCCGGGAGCCGGCCCGGACGCTCGAGGTCGGCATCGCCGATACGTACCGGCGGCGTGTCGACGCCCTATCAGGCCGTCTCATGGCGCAGACGGGATGATGGCGGTCGGAGGCTGACGCAATGGCAGACCCATGATCATTCCAGTGATCCTTTCCGGCGGCTCCGGCACGCGCCTCTGGCCGGCGTCGAGATCGATGTACCCCAAGCAGCTTTTGCCGCTCGCAGGCAGCAATACGATGCTGCAGGACACGGCCGCGCGCATTGCGGGATTGACGGAATGCGCCGCAGAGTACCTCGTCGTCTGCAACGAGGCGCACCGCTTTCTCGTAGCCGAACAATTGCGTTCGATCGAACGGCCGGCGCGGATCCTGCTCGAACAGGAGGGCCGCAACACCGCGCCCGCGGCGGCGCTCGCAGCACTGCTGGCGAGCGACAGCGACCCCGATCCCGTGTTGCTGATCATGCCGGCCGATCACGTGATCCGCGATATCGCCGCATTCCAGAGCGCCGTGAAGCACGGAATCGCGGCCGCGCGGCAGGGCATGCTCGTGACGTTCGGCGTCGTACCGACGCGTCCCGAGGCCGGTTACGGCTACCTCAAAGCCACACCCGCCGGCGACGCGGGCGTGGCCGTGGAAGCCTTCGTAGAGAAGCCCGACCTGGATTCCGCACGGCATTACTTCGAGAGCGGTGAGTATTTCTGGAACAGTGGCATCTTTCTGTTCGGCGCGAAGCCCTATCTCGATGCCCTCGAACAGAACGCGCCCGGCATTTACGCGGCGTGCCGCAAGAGCTTCGAGAAGCGTGACGAGGGCGAAGATTTCATCCGCCCCGACCGGGAGGAATTCCTGGCGAGTCCGAGCGATTCGATCGATTACGCCGTCATGGAGAAGACCGACTCCGCGATGATGGTGCCTCTGGATGCCGGCTGGAGCGATGTCGGATCCTGGGAGGCATTGCACGAGGTGTCCGAATCCGATGCCCGCGGCAACACGACGGGCGGCGACGTCGTCGTGCACGATTGCGCGAACTCTTACATCCGGGCGGAGAGCCGCCTCGTGGCGGCCGTCGGCCTCGAAGACATCGTCATCGTCGAGACGAAGGACGCGACCCTCGTGGCCCGCAAATCGCGCTCCCAGGACGTCAGGCAACTCGTCGACGAATTGAAGACGCAGCGGCGTAACGAAACGTCGCTGCACCGGCAGGTCTTCCGTCCCTGGGGCAGCTACGACAGCGTTGACAGCGACGACGGCTTCCAGGTCAAGCGACTCATCGTGAATCCGGGCGCCGTGCTGTCGCTGCAAAAACACGCGCGTCGCGCGGAACACTGGGTCGTCGTTCGCGGCAAGGCCCGGATCACGAAGAACGCCGAGGTCTTCGATCTCGGCGTCAACGAGTCGACCTACATCGCGGTCGGCGACATTCACCGCATTGCAAATCCATTCGACGAGCCCGTGCACATCATCGAGGTGCAGTGCGGCGATTACCTGGGCGAGGACGATATCGTGCGCCTCGAAGACGACTATGGCCGCGAGGGCACGACTACCTGAATCGACTCCGAAAACACGATTTTGCGCCACGATCGGGGTTCAAGCGCGGGGCGGCGAGAATCCGCTTTCGTGACCCGGATTCCTACAAACTCTTGCCGGAATCCCGCATAATTCCGGGCACTCGAGCATCACGGCCGGAACCGCCATGCCCATAACGATAGATTGCTTCAAAGCCTACGATATTCGCGGCCAAATCCCGAACCAACTCAACCCGGACGTTGCCTACCGTGTCGGCAACGCGACCGCCGAATTTCTCGACGCCCGGCGCATCGTTATCGGTCGCGACATGCGACTTTCGAGCGCCGACCTCACGGACGCCGTCGCCAGGGGGCTCACCGAGGCGGGCGTCGAGGTGCTCGACATCGGACTCTGCGGCACGGAGATGGTCTATTTCGCGACCGCGCACCTCGGGGCCGACGGCGGCATCATGGTCACCGCAAGCCACAATCCGGCCGACTACAACGGCCTCAAGATCGTGCGCGACGAAGCCAAACCGATCAGTGCGGATAGCGGACTCGTCGATATCCGCCGGCTCGCG
>JBFISV010000329.1:0-3140 GCA_041608415.1 Woeseiaceae bacterium | reverse complement strand
ACGCCGACCTCGACGACTGCATTCGTGTAGCCCTTCGAATAATTGATCACGCCGCCGAGCTGGCCGTTGCGCAGGATGTGCAGCTGGCCGTCGGGATCGCGCACGCGCGTCGTGCGTAGCTGCACCGATTCCACCGTGCCGCGCGCGCCGCCGGTTTCGACGAAATCGCCCACGAGGAACAGGCGCTCGAACAGGATGAAAAGGCCGCTCACGACATCGTTGATCAGCGGTTGTGCGCCGAGGCCGACAACGATGCCGACGACGCCGGCGCCCGCGAGCAGCGGCAGCGGGTTGATGCTGAGCGCCCGCAGGATCAGGGTGAAGCCGATGAAGTAAAGAATGAACGAGAGGATGCTCTTGATGACCGGGACGATCGTCTCGAGCCCCTGGCGCTCGGCCGCATCGAGTTCCTTGTCCTCGAGCATCGACTTGTCGACGAGCAGGTTGCTGATCTCGACGACGACACGCACCACGAAAAAGATGGCGATACTCTCGATGACGGGCGGCCCCCACGATGCGAGCCACGCGATGAAATCCATCTGCGCCATGACCAGCGTCGCGACGATGACGTAGACGACCGCTTCGAGGCAGCGGCGCATGAGCGGCATCTGGCCGCGCAGCCGGTCGTAGAGCCCGAGCATCTTCTCCGGCTCGGGCGCGCGCGCCACCAGCGCATCGAGACTGTGTACGATCGCCGCCACGCCCCTGAGCGCGAGCAGGCCCACCGCAATGATCAGGTAAACCCGCAGCGCGAGCAGCAGCATGTCCCCCGCGCCCGGCGGAAACGGCAGCATCCGGACGGCGAAGTAGGCAGCCAGCAGCCAGACCGCGATCTTCTGGATGCGGTTCAACGACGCGAAGAACATATCGATGCTGTCGTCATTGGCCGAGATATTCTTGTAGGCCTTCGCGCGCCGCGCGAAGCCATCCAGCAGCTTGTGATTCCAGCGAACCAGCAGTCCGGCCGCGATGAAAATGCCGATGACCTTGGCGAACTCGATGGCAAGATCGATCCAGAACGGCGTGCCGAGGCCCAGCAACCGGCTCTGCGTTTCGGCCAACACATCGATGCCCTGGAACAGCAGGTAGCCGTTGCCGGCCAGCACGATGAAGGCGAGGAACACGAACAGCAGAATGAGCTGCTTGTTGAAGCGCCGCCGCACGGCATCGCCACGGCCGCTGAACTTCTTGAGCGCCGGGAGGGAATCGGCACGCCGGATCAGCAGACCGACGATGAGGCTTGCGATCAGCAGGACCGCGCCGAGCACGGCGATCTGCACGCCTGCGACGGCCAGGGCGCGATAGGTCAGGTCGAGGGGAGGCATTTCGAGCATGAGGTTGCAGGAGATCGTTGCGAGAGCGCGCTAGTTTACCGAAATTCGTGCGATCCGCGTCCGTTCCGCCGCGAATCGGCCCTGCGTGGCATCGAGGGCTTCTGGCCGCTGTGCTATCCGGGGCACAGGTGAGCCGTGTCGAGGCCGGAATTTTCTGTCATCGAACGTTTCCGGGTCGACATGCCTGGCCGCCTTGGACGACTCACGGAAAATGTGCGCCAGACCAGCGGCCTGCTTTTCTGCGCCGCCCGGGCGATAATGCTGATCTTATTGCGTATTCGCATGAGAGTGACCTGGTCTCGATTTCACCGTGAGGATTGAGATGAAAAACGCGTGGTTTGTGGTCGTCGCCGGGCCGTTACTGGCCCTGCTGGCGTGTGCACCGGACGCGGTGCAGACGGCGGGCGCGGATTCCGCGCGCGGCGCGCATCTGCTTGAGCCGTTCAAGAAAGACCTGAAGCAGGCCCTTGTCGCCGGCATGGAGAAGGGCCCGCCGCATGCGATCAGCGTCTGCAAAACAGAAGCGCCGGCGATCGCGGCGGCGCTTTCCGTCGACGGCGTCAAAATGGGCCGCACGAGTCACCGGCTGCGCAACCCGGCCAACGCCGCGCCCGATTGGGTCAAGCCGATCCTCGCGAGCTACCTCGACGAACCGGGCAAAATCGCGCCGCGGGTTGCCGCGTTGCCCGGCCATCGAGCCGGCTACGTCGAGCCGATCGTGCTGCAACCGCTGTGCGTTGCCTGCCACGGCGAGACGCTGGCGAGCGCCGTCGCGGCGCAGATCGAACGAGACTACCCGGACGACCAGGCCACGGGGTTCGCGGTCGGCGATCTCAGAGGCGTGTTCTGGGTGGAGTATCCGACGGGCGATTGATCCTTGCTGCCAGCGCCGGGGCAGGCGGCACTGGCGTTCACAGTGTTCTTCCCGGAGAACTTCGAATTCGGGCCGATCCCGCTGCATCAATCGGCAATCTTCATCTCCTGGCGACCGCGACGATGCTCGCGATGTGAATCGCCGCCGTATCGAAGAATTCGACCGCGAAATCGTCGGCGTTGAAGACCAGCGGGAACTCCGTGCAGGCCGAGACGATGCCATCGGCGCCGCTGTCGGTTAGCGTCCGCTCGATGATGTCGAGGAAGCCCTGTCGGGTGTCTGGCTTCGCGATGCCGTGCTCGATCTCGCTGAAGAGCTTCTCGTGCATGTACTCCCGGTCGGCCGGTTCGGGGACGACGAGTTCGATGTCGGCTTTTGAGAATTCCTCGAAATAGAAATCGGACTCCATCGTGAAGGCGGTGCCCAGCAGCACGGCTTTGCGGATGCCACGTTCGGCGACGGCCTGGCGCGTCGCGGTCACGATGCTGATGAGCGGCAGAAGCGTCGCATTCTGTATGCTCGCAAAAGCCTTGTGCGGCGTGTTTGCGGCGATGGCCCCGACCTCGGCGCCCGCGTGGCGCATATCTTCGAACTTCGCTGCGATGATTTCCGATATTTCGCCCCAGTCTCCGGCCTCCGCGAGCGCGAGCATCGGTTTCATGTTGAGGCTCTCGATCACGATTTCGGGGTAGCCGAACTCCTCGTAGTCGTCCTTGAACGCGTCGATGATGGCGCGGTAATAATCGAGCGTGCCCTCGGGGCCGAGCCCGCCGACCAGCGCGATTTTCTTCATCGTCGTGCTCCCTGCAGGTCATGGCAAAACCGGCCGGTCAACATACACCGGGGCGGTAAAATCGCCAAACATTCTGCACGACCATCGTAGCCTACCGGCTCGGTGCGCCTGCTGCCCGCGCGGCAACGGTCGCGTAATT
>JBFISV010000328.1:0-3172 GCA_041608415.1 Woeseiaceae bacterium | reverse complement strand
TCCATGCGCTTGACGATGACCCGATCATGAAGCGGACGAATCTTCATGGTTGATTTCTCCTGTAAACATATGTTTTTGAATGAATTTTCACGGACTCTGCGAGCCGGATTGTTAGCACTCAGTCCAAGCGAGTGCTAATTATGGGCATCGGCGGGCAAATTTCAAGGTCCCTTCGGGGCCCGGGCGGGAAAAAAACGCGATTGGGTCGATGACACGGCCCGCGTTCCACGTAACAATCGCCCCCGCGCCCGGGTCTAAGTCGTCCCGGGGCCAACCCCGGCCGCCGGACCCTGTATAAGAGACCCAACCGCCTGACGATGCCACGAATCGCCGAAATCGCCGTTTTACTGCTGCTCGCGGCCCTGCTCGCGGGCCCGGCCGACGCACAGCTCTCGCCGCTGCCGCCCGAGGAAGTGTTTCGCTACGCGATCTCCGACGCCGGCGACGCGCTCGAGATGGACTGGTCGGTCGACGACGGCGCCTACATGTACCGCGACGCCTTCGGCTTCGACAGCGGCGATCCCGGCGTCGTGCTCGGCGCCGCCCTGCTGCCCGAGGGCAAGGTGTACACCGACGAGTTTCTCGGCGAGCAGGTCATCTACCGTGGCAATTTCCTCGTGCGGGTCCCGTACACCGTAACGGGGGGAAAACCGGCGGCGTTTCCCCTGACCATCAGAAGCCGCGGCTGCCTCGACGACGGCTTCTGCTACATGCCGCAGACCTGGATCGAGACGGTCGCGCTCGACGCGCGCGCACCGGCCGCGAGAGAACTCGATTTCGGCGCGCTCGGGAGCGCGCCACAGGACGAATTTCCGCCGCCCGAGGAGGTATTCTTTCCCGACCTGCTGGCGATCGACGGCAATACCGTCGAGCTCATCATTCGCGTCATTCCGGGCTTTTACCTGTACAGGGAGAAGCTCAGCCTCGAGGCGCTCGGCGACGCGGTGCGCGTGGGCAGGCTCGACCTGCCCCCCGGCCAAGCGAAGGTCGACGAGTTCTTCGGCGAACAGGAAGTCTATTACGACGAAGTGCTCGCGCGTGCCACGGTCGCGAGGGCAACGCCCGAGGCAATGACGGTCGACTTCGAAATCGGCTACCAGGGCTGTGCGGACGGCGGGCTTTGCTATCTGCCGCAGACGCGCGTCGTCAGCGTCGACCTTCCGGTAGCCGCGAGCATAGGCGCCGTGCCCGTGTCCGAACAGGCGCGCCTCGCAAAGATCATCACGGGATCGAGCATCTGGGTCGCGGCCGGCGTGTTTTTCCTCGCGGGCCTCGGGCTCGCGTTCACGCCGTGCGTCCTGCCGATGGTGCCCATCCTGTCCGGCATCATCGCCGGCGAAGGCAGCAACGTCGGCGCCGTGCGCGGCTTCACGCTCGCGCTCGCCTACGTGCTCGGCATGGCGCTCGTCTACACGGCGGCCGGCGTCGTCGCGGCCGCGGCGGGCATGCAGCTGCAGGCGACGTTCAACCAGCCCTGGATCCTCGTGCTGTTTTCGGGGTTGTTCGTCGTGCTCGCACTCGGCATGTTCGGTGTTTACGACCTGCAGATGCCCTCCGGCATCCAGAGCCGCCTGGCGGCGCTGAGCGGCAACCAGAAGAGCGGCACGATGATCGGCGCGTTCGTCATGGGCGCGCTGTCCGCGCTCGTCGTCACCGCGTGCGTTGCGCCAGCGCTGATCGCGGCGCTTTCCGTCATGGCGCAATCCGGCGACATGCTGCGCGGCGGCACGGCGCTGTTCGCCATGAGCCTCGGCATGGGCGCGCCGCTGCTGGCCGTCGGCGCCGCACAGGGCCGCCTCCTGCCCAAGGCCGGGCCCTGGATGGTCGCCATCAAGGGCGCGTTCGGCTTCATGCTGCTCGGACTTGCCGTCTGGATGTTGTCGCGCATTCTGCCGGGCGCTTTGACCATGACGATGTGGGCCACGCTGATATTCATGGCGGGTGTATTCATGGGCGGCCTGACGACATTGCCGTCCGCGGCGAGCGTCGCGCAAAAGCTGGGCAAGGGCTTCGGGCTGCTCGCGATTCTGTACGGACTCGTGCTGTTCGTGGGCGCGCTCAGCGGCGCAAGCAATCCGCTGCGACCGCTCGCAAACGTCAGTCTCGGTTCCGGCGGTCCCGGCGTTACCGCGGACAGGCACCTCGAATTCAAGCGCATCAAGACGATCGAGGATTTCGATCGCGAACTCGCCGCCGCCGTAGCGGCCGGCAAGTCCGTCATGCTCGACTTCTACGCCGATTGGTGCGTCTCGTGCATCGAGATGGAGGAATACACGTTCATCGATCCGGAGGTGCAGGCCGCGCTCGCGAACACGGTGACGTTGCAGGCCGACGTCACGAAGGCCGATGCCGAAGACCGCGCGCTCCTGAAGCGCTTCGACTCGTTCGGCCCCCCCACGATCGTATTCTTCGGCGCCGATGGCCGGCAAAGGCATGGCTTCGAAGTCGTCGGCTACATGAAAGCCGGGGACTTCGCGGCGCACGTTCGGAGGGCTTTTGCCGTAGAATCGGGGCTTACTGCCGCGACGGAGCCGTGACCCGTCGTTACGGCTCGTACCGCGAGTCTGCATTGATCGGCCGTCGTTTTCCGCCTCGGCCGCTGCCCTCGTAGCAGAATACGTAATCAGTAGTAAAAGGAAATCCGCGTGCGCCGCTCGTTCTTAATTTTTTCGTTCGCCCTCGTGGCACTCATGGCCGGCGCGCTGTTCTATGCCGCCCGCGTGCCCGTCGAGCGGGCCGCTTCCCCTGCGCCGCCCCGCCCCGCCATCGCCGATGCGCCGCAAATCCAGCGCTACGTGCGCTTCACGATGAAGGACATCGACGGCAGGGAACGCGATTTCTCGGAATGGGACGGGCGCCATCGACTTCTGAATTTCTGGGCAACCTGGTGCGCGCCCTGCCGGCGCGAAATTCCCCTGCTGAAAACATTCCAGGAACAACAGGAGGACGACGGCATCCTGGTCATGGGCATCGCCGTCGATTTTGCCGACGTCGTCGCCGATTATGCCGAGACGGCCCAGTTCAATTACCCGATCCTTGTCGGCGAGGAAGATGCGATGGCGGTCGCGGAATCGTCCGGCATCGAATTCATCGCGATGCCGTTCACGATGATCGTCGCGCGCGACGGCGAATACCTCGGCGCCTATCTCGGCGAGCTGCACCAGAGTCACCT
>JBFISV010000327.1:0-3189 GCA_041608415.1 Woeseiaceae bacterium | reverse complement strand
CCGATGCACGGCAACACCGAGAGCACCGCGGATGGCACCAAAACGCGGCGCTTCGACAACATCGTGTCCGAACTCGAGTCCGCTTTTCGTGTACACCACGCGATGGGCAGCTATCTGGGCGGCGTCCATCTGGAACTCACGGGCGAGAATGTTACCGAGTGCACCGGCGGCGCCCGCGGCCTGACCGACGGCGATCTCGCGCGTGCTTACAAGTCGACGGTCGACCCGCGGCTGAATTACGAACAGGCCATGGAAGTGGCGATGCGAATCGCCGGCTTGCGGCAGGCCTGACGAACATCCTCGCGGTGAACATCGGCGAATCCTGCCGATCGAAAATGGCGAAGCCGGTGTTCGGCAATGACGGTTCCGGGCTCGGTCGCTCGCCATGAAACGCGCGAAAAATCGGTCGCTGGCCGGCCTGGCGCTCGCGGCGATCGTCGTCCTCGGAGCCTGCACGGGCATTCCCGAGGGCATTCGCGCCGTCGACGGCTTCGACCTCGAGCGCTACCTCGGCACCTGGTACGAGGTGGCGAGGCTCGATCACCGCTTCGAGCGCGGCCTGACGAACGTGACCGCAAGCTACAGACTGAGACAAGATGGCGGTGTCGCGGTCGTCAATCGTGGCTACGACACCGGGGCCGGTCGCTGGGACGAGGCGCACGGCAGGGCGTATCTCGTAGCCGAGCCCGATGTCGGCCGGCTGAAGGTGTCGTTCTTCTGGCCGTTCTACGGCGGCTACAACATCGTCGATCTCGACAGGTCGGGCTATCGGTATTCGATGGTCGCCGGCCCCGATCGATCCTACCTGTGGATACTCAGCCGCACGCCGGAACTGGATCCGGACACGCTGCGACGACTCGTCGACAAGGCAGAGAGGCTCGGTTTTGCGACCGACGAGTTGATCTTCGTGGAGCATGACGCAACACGATAAAACCGCTGTGCCGCGGCAGCGCCACGCACGATCCGCGACTGCGTTCGAGCGCGTAGAACGCGCTTTTATATTACATAAAGTGTGAAGCGCGACCGTTTCAGCAGCGTGACGTAACGCAACGAAATCGAGGCCGGTTTCTGTGACACTATAGTCGTTGTCGGGTACGCCCGGCCAACCCGAGGTCGTAGCAAATTACGCCGCGCCGGAAGGGAGTTACGTCATGAAAAAAGTTGCAAGGCTCACGGCTCTGATTTTCGTGCTGTCGATGTCGCCGGCCGTTTCGGCCGAGGACGCGACGCCCGCCGCCAGTGACTACGACGTGCTGCCCAAGGTTGCACTACTTGCCGCGGCGATGCTCGCCGATCTCGATTACGACACCCGTCCGCCACCGTTTTATGCGGCGCAGGGCAACTCGCTCGGCAACGACAAGTTGCGACGCCGCATCGCCGACGTCGATTTCACGGACAACAGCACGATCGCGCGCCTCAGCAAACTGCGTGGCGTTTCGCTGCTGACCGTCGCGGAGGTGGGCGACTCGCGCCTGTACCTCGGCGTCAACGACGATGGCGTCGTGGGGCTGCATTTCAACGCCTTCATGCGCTCCGACGACAAGCGCCACCTCGAGCTGTTGCGGCTGCCCTTCCTTGCGGCCGACGAAGAACAACGACAGTAACGATCACTGACCGGCACGTTCGAGCGCGGATCGCAATCCCGGCGCAGCGCTCGTGAGACCGGGGCCGGGCCACGATCGACCATCATGCCCGTGGCTGCCGCAGGCGCGCGTACCGGGCCCGGATGTTCGGCAATCGGCCGCGTGCGCGTCCGTCGAGGAACGGCTCAGCGAGAACGACTGGACTTCGTGCGACGTCCCGGCCCGGCGCGCTCAGTGAGCGCCGCCCAAGCGTCGGCCGTACTCATGGACCGGCTTTCTCCGGGTTCGAGACCCTCGACCGTCCACGGCCCTACGCCGAAGCGAATCAAACGCAGGGTCGGCAGACCGACGGCGGCCGTCATGCGGCGAACCTGCCTGTTGCGGCCTTCTGTGAGCCGCAATTCGATCCAGCGATCGGGCACGTTCTTGCGGAAGCGAATCGGCGGGTCGCGCGGCCAGAGTGCGGCCGGCGGCTCGATCTCACGCGCACGCAGCGCGCGCGCCGGACCGTCCTTCAGTTTGACGCCGATTTCGAGTTTGCCGAGCTGTGCGCTCGTCGGTTCGCCCTCGACCTGCGCCCAGTAGGTCTTGACCGTTTTCCAGCGCGGCTCGCTGATGCGCGCCTGCAGCCGGCCGTCGTCGGTCAGCAGCAGCAGACCCTCGCTGTCGAAATCGAGCCGGCCGCTCGCATAGACGCGCCTGTTGGCAACGTAGCGCCTGAGCCCCGGGCGGCCGTTTTCGTCCTGAAACCGGCTCAGCACGCGAAACGGCTTGTTCAGCAGGATGAGCGGCATAGCGGCGATTGTAACGGCGATGGCGGCTCTCGGGTCGATCGCGTCGCGATGATTGAGACCGCGACCAGGAACGGTACAATGCTCGCCGAATGCGGCTCTGCGGCCGTCCATCCCGGAGCACCCATGAAATACGATCACATCGAAATTCCCGCCGACGGGCAGGCAATCACGGCCAACGCCGACAACACCCTGAACGTCCCGGATACGCCGATCATTCCGTACATCGAGGGCGACGGTATCGGCGTCGACGTGACGCCCGTGATGCTGAACGTGGCCGAAGCGGCCGTGGAATTCGCTTACGGCGACAAGCGGCACATCCGGTGGATGCCCGTGCATGCCGGTCAGCGTGCGGCGCAACTGTATGGAGACGACGTCTTCCTGCCCGACGAAACGCTCGATGCACTGACGAAGTTCCTGGTTTCGATCAAGGGACCGCTGGCGACGCCGACGGGCGGCGGCATCCGCTCGCTCAACGTCGCGATTCGCCAGACGCTCGACCTGTACGCCTGCGTGCGGCCGATCCGTTACTTCCCGGGCGTCGAGACGCCGATGAAGGAATCGGACCTCGTCGACATGACCGTGTTCCGCGAGAACACCGAGGACATCTACGCGGGCATCGAATACCCGACCGGCTCTGCCGAGGTGCAGAAACTCATTCACTTCCTGCAGGCCGAACTCGGTGTGACGGAAATCCGTTTTCCGGCGAGTTCGGGAATCGGCATCAAGCCCGTATCGCGCGAAGGCTCGGAGCGTCTGATCCGCAAGGCCATCCAGTACTGCATCGAGCGCAATTACGGATCCGTCACGCTGGT
>JBFISV010000326.1:0-3189 GCA_041608415.1 Woeseiaceae bacterium | reverse complement strand
TTGACCCCCTATGCCTTTCCCGAAAATGCGTAATGCGTAGACTTGACCCCCTATGCCTGTTGCATCGCGCTTCGGGGGATGATCGCGCCGCGATGCTGGACGACCAACGCGGCGAGCCGGCTTCCGTTCTTCGCCGCATCTGCGGGACCTGCGCCGCCCAATCTCGCGGCGAGATACCCGGCGTTGAACGAATCGCCCGCCGCCGTCGTGTCCACGACTTCGGGCACGAGCACGGCCGGCACGGGCGTCACCGTGGATTCGTCGGCGACGAGGCTGCCCTCGGCGCCCTGCTTCAGCACGATTTCACGGATGCCCCAGCCGCGCAGGCGCTCGATTACCTCGTCATTGGTCGCGTCGCCGAACAGCTGCCTTTCGTCGTCGGCTGTCGGCAGCGCAATGTCGGTCAGGCGGTACATCGCTTCGAACGCGGCGGTCGCCTCGGCGATATCGGGCCAGCCCCTGCGACGGAAATTGTTGTCGAAGTACACCTGCCCGCCGCCCTGCCGGTACGCCGAGAGAAATTCGAACAGCTTTGCGCGCGCGTCTTCGTGATACAGCGACAACGTGATACCTGAAAAGTACAGACAATCGAACCGGCGCAGCTGCTCGAATACGCGCGATCGTCGCCGGTCGTCGTTGATCAGCCGCCGCGCCGGCGATTCGAGACGCCAGTAGTGGAACGATCGCTCGCCGCCGGCATCGACGTTGATCCAGTACATCCCCGGCAGGCCGCGCTTCTCGCGGCGTACGAGCTCACACCCGACGCCGTTGGCCTGCCACTCGCGCACCATCCAGTCGCTCAGCGGATCGTCGCCGAGCATCGTGACGTAGTCGACGTCGACTCCCTGCCTCGCGAGATAGGTAGCAACGTTCAGCGTGTCGCCGCCGTAGCCGATCTGTGCATCGATGGTCGGATGCGAGTAACCGGTATCCGCCAGGTCCGGCCGGAGCTCGATCATGCATTCGCCGATGACGGCGATGTTCTTGTTATTGTCGGCCATGTTGGAGCGACGCTATTGCCGGAACCCGGGTCATTATCGCGCGTTAAGCCCCTGCCCTCCACCGGCATGGCAGCCGGGTGGTCTCTTGAGTTGCGATTGAAATGGTTCGCCGACGCGGCCCGCAATCAGTCTTTGTCGTCAGTGGATGCTGTCGTCGAACCTGACCGCGATCTTGGCGGCCTCGATGCCGCCGAGGACGACGAGCTTCAAACCCGGGTCGAGGCCCTCGCGAAAAACGTATTCGCGGGCGTCGCCGAAGCCGAGCCAGCGGTCACCTTCCCAGGCCGCGACGCAAACCTTGCGGCCCGGCTGAGGTGATCCCCCGATACAGTCCTGCTCCTCGAACCACAGCCTGCGCTCGCCGTTGACGAGCTCCGCCGTCATGAAGGGGTCGGCGTCGTGCGGGTCGAGCACGAGCAGCGCAAACTGCCAGGCGGCGCCGGGCTCGTCGCTCGTCGTCAGGGTACCCGTAGCCGACCGCTCTACGTCCGTTTGCTGCCCGATTTGCATGTCGAGCAGTTCCTCGAACAGTTCATCGAGCAGCGTCGCATTGTCTTCGATGACACCGCGTTCGACGAGTTTCGCATCGAGCCGTAACGTAGCCCCGCCTTTCGTCGAAATCTCGATCCAGAGGTCGCGCCGGGCCCGCCAGCTATCGCCTTTGCTGCGGGTGCCGATACCACCGACGCGATGCACCACCTCGGCATAGTTGCCGACCTTGTGCTTGCTCTTGCCGAAGAATTCCGCGAACGGAAACTCGTAGCCGTAGCGTTCGACGGCGTAGTCCGCACCCGGCGCTTCCTGCGGCAACGCGACGGCCGGCATTGACAACATGGCCGCCAGCAACCAGGCACACAGGGTTCGAACACACACCGGCTATAACCTCATCGCCAGCGAAAAGTGCGCGTAATATCTGCCCGAACTGGTGCGCCGTCAACGGGTTTTTAGGCGGCCGTGCAGGACCGTTCAGTCGTCGTTGCGTACGCGCCGCACGCTGACCTGGGCCACCGGGTTGCGCCAGTCGTAATCGATCGATGGCAGGTCGCCGGCGCCGTGGATACCGCGGCTGATGTGCACGAAGCCCTCGCCGTCGGCCATCGAGCTGCCTTCGCCGCCACAGGTCGGCCCCGGAATGTTCGCACAGCTCTCGTCGTTCACCTCCGACCCCGCGTCGTAGGCCGGCACGGCGTAGCTGCGCTGCCAGCGCGACAGATGCGCCGAGTCGAGCGCGACGAACGTGTCGTTCGTCGGGATCAGCATGCCGACCAGGCTGACGCGGTTGAAGTTGCCGCGTGCGTTGACGTAGACCGTCACCGAGTCGCCCGGAAACAGCAGGCCGCCCGAGTTCTCGGTGTCGAAGACCTTGTTCGGCATGCCTTCGAGCAATGCCGCCATCGGCCCGATGTCGCCGCTCTCGGCAATCGTGGCCAGCTCGGCGCTCGCGGGCTCGCCTACGGCGAACAAATGCACGGACGGCTTGTGCGTCACGACGAGCAGCGGCGTGAAGCGCTGGTTGTAAGTGATGTTCGTGATCGTCACGGCATAGCGCTGCACGCCGCCGTCGTCCGCAATCACGGCCGGCGACACGAACAGCACCGTAATCAGTGCCAGCATCGTTTTTCTCATGGTTTTCTCCTCGTTGCGCGATTTGCCCGACGATGCTAGCGCCCCGGTTTCACGTGGCTATCACGGCACAGGCGTCACGTTGTGATAATTCGGTGATATCTCGGGTCTACTATCGGGATGGCTGATGAATAAAAGAATACTCATCGTCGAGGACGAGCCTGACATCGCGGGGCTGCTCGCGCTGCACCTGCAGGAACTGTTTGACCAGGTCGTCATCGCCGGAGACGGGCACGACGGTATGCGCCTTGCCCTGGCCGAACCGTGGGACCTCGTCATCCTGGACCTGCGCTTGCCGGGCCCGGACGGGCTCGACATCTGCAAGGCCGTGCGCAACGCGAAGCGCTACACGCCGGTGCTGATGCTCACGTCGAAATCCTCGGAACTCGACCGCGTGCTCGGTCTCGAGCTCGGTGCGGACGATTACATGGTCAAGCCGTTCAGCGTCCTCGAGCTCATTGCGCGCGTCAAAGCGATCTTCCGCCGCGTCGAGGCCATCGAGCACGAATCGCGCACGCCCGGCGACAGGATCCGAGTCGGCCCGCTCAGCATCGACGCCAGATCG
>JBFISV010000325.1:0-3223 GCA_041608415.1 Woeseiaceae bacterium | reverse complement strand
TTGCGCCGAGTTACTGCGACGACGATTTGCTGTTCGAACTCGTCGTCGTGAAATTGGGGCGAAGCTCGGCGACGTTCGAGATCACCGCGACCTGCGACGGCGAAAATCGCCTGACGTCGCGGCACACGATCGCTTACGTCAAGCTCGACGAGATGAAGTCGGTTCCGTTCGACGACGCGATGCGCGACGGCATGACGGACTACGTTCGCGATGACGATGGGAGGACACCCGCATGAATATTCTGCTGCCGGACGGCTGGCCGCGGCCCAAAGGGTACTCCAACGGTATTGCAGCGGATGCGGGCCGAGTCGTGTTCGTGGCGGGCATGGTGGGCTGGGACGAGAATGGCGTGTTCCAGTCCGACGATCTCGTCGAACAATTCCGGCAGGTATTGCTCAACACGACAGCGGTCATGGCCGAGGCGGGCGCGCGTCCGGAGCACATGGTGCGCATGACCTGGTACATCACGGACAAAAAGGAATACCTCGCTCGGCTGCGCGAGTTCGGTGCGACCTGGCTCGAAGTCATGGGCAGGCACTACCCGGCCATGGCGCTGGTGCAGGTCGTCGCACTGATCGAGGATCGCGCGAAAATCGAGATCGAGACCACCTGTGTCCTGGAAGACCCGGAGTCTCTGCGATCGAAAAGGCCTTAGCGCGACAGCAGGAATTTCGCCTGCTGCGCAGACCTCCCGGCCCGCAAACGTCCGACGCGCCGCGCAGGAGACAAGCCGACAGAACGTGACGACATTCACTGCCGGGGCCGCATAGCCCTGAGATACTCGCCTGATCTGCAATTGACATGGGATGCAACGCAGCAGGCGAGAACAGCGGCCTCGCCGCGTCCGTCTCGAGGATGCAAGGGATGTGTCGCTGGCTCGCGTACGCAGGAGAATCGAGACTGATCGAGCGCTTCGTCTACGACGGTCCGCATTCGCTCTGCAGCCAGGCGCAGCAGTCACACAAGGCCAAGCTCGGTGTCCACGGCGACGGCGGCGGGCTCGGATGGTACGGCGCGGCAGCCACGCCGGGGCTGTATCGGAATTCGGGCCCGGCCTGGGCCGATGTCAACCTTCGCGAACTGACGCGCGTGGTCGAAAGCAGGGTGTTCTTCGCGCACGTTCGGGCGTCGACGGGAGCGCCCAATATCGACATCAACTGTCACCCGTTCCGGGCCGGTGCGTTCCTGTTCATGCACAACGGCCAGATAGGCGGCTTCTGTCGGCTGCGGCGCAGGCTGACGGACGCGTTGAGCGACGATTGCTTCGACGCATTGTCGGGCAACACCGACAGCGAGCTGTTGTTCCAGCTCATGATCACCAATGGCTTGAAAGATGACGCGGAGGAGGCCATCCGCCGCACGATCGCGGACGTAGACCGCATGCGCGAGCTCGACGGCATCGACGAGGCGTTTCGCGCCACGCTCGCGATCACCAACGGCACGGTCGTGTGGGCGCTGCGCTGGTCGTCCGATGTGCACGCTCCCTCGATGTTCGTATGCAAGCGGCCGGAAGGCGCACTGATCGTCTCGGAGCCGCTGGACAAGGACACCTCGAGCTGGCAGCAGGTACCGGCCAACTGCCTCGTGCGCATCGATCTGGGCGCCGACGGCGTTTCGATCGATCAACAACACGCTTTCGTGGGATGACTGCCGCACGTCCCGCGCGAACGAACGTTCTCGGCTCGACGCCTGTATTAAGTTAAACCGCCTGTCCGAGCGTATCGCGGGTTGAGGGCATCTCGCTGGCCGTGAGACGTCGTCGGTTGATCAAAGACATGACTCTTTGCGTATCTATCCTGCTATCATTTACAGACTTCATTGCCGTTGCCGCGACGCGAAACCGAGCACACGCAGTGACGCCGGTCGAGTGAAATTCCGGCCGACCGTTAAGAAAAATAGAAATAAAAAGAGCTGCCGGCAGAGTTGGCCTGCAGAACCTTGACAGGGGGAAATCGATGTTGAGACAGACTCGCGAGGCGGCAAGAGCCTCGGTTATCCTGGGTATTGGGTTGTTGTTTGCGTTCGGACCGCTGCATGCTCAGGTCTCAATCAGCGAGATCCGTATCGACCAGCCTGGCACTGACAACGACGAGTACTTCGAGCTGGCGGGCCCGGCCGGCGCCGATCTCAACGCGCTGACTTATCTCGTCATCGGTGACGGAACCGGCGGCAGCGGCGTGATCGAGGCCGTTGTGGCTCTGACCGGCTCGACGGTCCCCGGCAGCGGGTTCTTCGTGGCGGCCGACGGCACATTCACGCTCGGTGCCGCCGATCTCACCACCTCGCTCAATTTCGAGAACTCGGACAACGTGACCCATCTGCTGGTCGCCGACTTCAGCGGCAGCATCGGCAACGACCTCGACACGAACGACGACGGCATCCTCGACGCGACGCCGTGGTCCAGTCTCGCCGACTGCATCGGTCTCGTGGAGACCGTTGGCTCGGGCGACCTGATTTACTGCGCCGACACCGTCGGTCCGGACGGCGCGTTCGTGCCGGCCCATGCAATCGATTGCCCGGGCGGTTTCCAAGTCGGAGCTTTCGATCCCGCCGGCGGTAACGATACGCCGGGCGCGGCGAACGACTGCGGGCAGGTGTCGGTTGCGATCTCCGAAGTCCGCATCGACCAGCCCGGCAGCGACAATGACGAATACTTCGAACTTGCCGGCGACGCCGGCGATGCGCTCGACGGGCTTTCGTACCTGGTGATCGGCGACAGCGCGGCGGGCAGCGGCGTCATCGAGGCCGTCATTGATCTGACCGGCTCGACGGTTCCCGGCAGCGGTTTCTTCGTGGCGGCCGAGGGCACGTTCACGCTCGGAAGTGCCGATCTTGCCGCTACGCTCAACTTTGAGAACTCGGATAACGTGACGCACGTCGTGGTCCGGGATTTCACTGGCTCCAATGGGCTTGATCTCGACACCGACGATGACGGCGCGCTCGATTCGATGCCGTGGTCGGAACTCGTCGATTGCATCGGTCTCGTCGAATCCGCGGGTTCGGGCGATCTCATCTATTGCGCTGACACCGTGGGGCCCGACGGATCGTTCGTACCGGCTCACGCCTTCGATTGCCCGGCGGGCTTCGAGATCGGCGCCTTCGACCCCGCGGGCGGCGACGACACGCCCGGCGCGCCCAACGCGTGCAGTGGCGGCCCGACGGGCGGCGACCTCGTCATCAACGAGATCGACTACGACCAGCCCGGCACCGACACGGCCGAGTT
>JBFISV010000324.1:0-3244 GCA_041608415.1 Woeseiaceae bacterium | reverse complement strand
GACGAACGCGATCGTCGCCGCGATCAGCGGCTCGGCGAGTGCGGTCGGCGGCGACCATGCACCGGCCGCAACGAGGCCCAGCGTGACCGTGTGCGCCACGGTGAACGTCGAGATCTGGATGACGAGCGCGCGCAGCCGCGTCGACGACAGGAACAGCGCGAGGACGAACAGGATGTGGTCGAGCCCGTCCGGCAATATGTGCCGGACGCCGATCGTCGCGTACAGGCCCGCGGTCGACCAGAAGCCGCGAACCTCGCCCGCGTCGTCGAGAATCGGGCGCGGCGGCGCCGTCTCGCTGTCGAGCGCGGACAGCGCCTCGCAGAGCGCGGGATCGAGACCGTCTTCGCCCGGTACGCAGAATTCGTCCTGAGGATGCGCGCCGGCAGCGGTAGCGAGCAGCGCCGCGGCGAGCGCCATGACGACCGCAAGCCGGCGTTTGGACGCGTCAGGCATCGCGGCAATGTACGGAAAAAGCCGCGGCCGGGCAACGCGGTATGTCCTAGAATAGCGCGTATGAACTTCGCTGATGCCGCGCGTCCCGCATTCGCCGCCCTGTTACTCCTGATGCTGTTGCCCGAGCCGTCGTACGCGCATGGCGGCGTCGTCGAGGAAGACGACCAGTGCGTCATCCGGATCGGCTACCTCAAAGCGCATTTCAAGATTTACGTACCTGCCGAGACCGGCCACCGCGAGTATTGCGAGGACATCCCGATGCGCGGCGAGTCGCTGTTCGTCATGGAATATCAGCATGACGGTCTCGGCGAAGCCGAGATCGGGCTGCGCATCATCGAGAACGTGACCGGCAAAGGCACGTTCGCGAGGATCGAGGACGTGAAGGCAATCGGGGACATCGACGCCGTCACCGTTGCATATGCCGAGCCCGCCGTCGTCCCCGACGTCTATCTGTTCCAGCATCGATTCGAGGAGGACGGCGACTACATCGGCATCGTCTCCGCGGCAACAAAGGGAAACGGCAATCACTACGCCGCGGTCTTTCCGTTCGAGGTCGGCGCCCGCAGCGTCGGGATCTGGCCTGCAATCGTGGCCGCAATGCTGTTGCTGCAGCTCAATTACTGGTTCATGAGCCGCCGGCGTTCGCGCCCGGCCGCGGCAGCCGCGCTGCTCGCGGTTTTCGCGTTCGCGCCCGCCATTGCCTCGGCTGCCGACGAAAGCTTCGCATCCGACACCGGCCGCTTCCAGGTCAGCTACACGAGCGAGCTTCGCCCGATCGCGATCAACACGATGCACGCCTGGATTCTGCACGTTGAATCGGCCGAAGGTCAGCCGATCGTCGACGCGACCATCGAGATAGCGGGCGGCATGCCCGAGCACGATCATGGACTGCCGACGCGGCCGCGCGTCGTCGAGGACCTCGGCAACGGCGACTACCGCGTCGCAGGCATGCGCTTCCACATGGCCGGCGCCTGGGTGATTCGCATTTCGATCGACGACGGCGGGCAGCGCGACTTCGTTACGATCCCGCTGGATCTTTGATGTCGACGCCGGGCAGGCACCCGCGCCTCTGGGCCGGTATCGTGCTTACGGGCGTGCTGATCGCGCTCGCATGGCACGGCTGGCAGCGATTCGCGAATCCTGCGCCCTGGAGCGATGGCGAACGCGCGGCGATCGCCTCGCTCTGGATCGAGAACCTGCAGCCGCTGCCGCCCGACCCGACCAACGCCGTCGCCGACGATCCGCGTGCCGCCGCTCTAGGCCATCGGCTGTTCTTCGATACGCGCCTGAGCGCCAACGGCAACATATCCTGCGCAACCTGCCACCAGCCGATCCGGAATTTCACGGACGGCCTGCCGCAGGGCGTCGCGCTCGGCCGTTCGGATCGCAACACGCCGAGCATCGTCGGCAGCGCGTACAGCCCGTGGCTGTACTGGGACGGGCGCAAAGACAGCCAGTGGTCGCAGGCACTCTCACCGCTCGAGGACCCCAACGAGCACGGCAGCAGCCGACTCGAGATCATCGGCGTGATTGCGCGCGACCCGGGCTATCGCGATGCCTGGGAGAGCGTGTTCGGCGCACCGCCCGACTTAAGCGATCCGTCCGATCCCGACGCACTCGAGCGTGCGTTCGCGAACGTGGGCAAGGCGATCGCCGCGTACGAACGGTTGCTGGTGCACGGCGCGTCGCGATTCGACGAGTACGTCGCGCATCTCGAGGCGGGCGGCGATTTCCTGCGACAGGACATCCTGAGTGTCGCGGCGATCAGGGGGCTGCGCCTGTTCATCGGCGAGGGACGCTGTACGCAATGTCATAATGGCCCGCTGCTGACGAACAACGAGTTCCACAATACGGGCCTGCTGTCGGCGCCGGGGCAGCTGCCCGACCGCGGCCGCGTCGATGGCGTACGCAAAGTGATGGACGACCCGTTCAACTGCCTCGGCGCATTCAGCGATGGTGCGTCCCGGGAATGCAGCGAATTGCGCTACGCGCGCAGCGGCGCCGAACTGATCGGCGCGACGCGCACGCCGAGCCTGCGCAATCTCGAGAACACGGCGCCCTACCAGAGCAAGGGACAGTTCGCGACGTTGCGGGAAGTGCTGCAACACTACAATCGCGCACCGCTCGCGATGATCGGCCACAACGAGGCCGAGCCGCTTAGCTTGAGAGGCTGGGAACTCGACAACCTCGAGGCGTTTCTCGACACGCTGGCCTCCCCGCCCGCCGTCGGCAAAGAATGATTGTCGGCGCCGCAGCAGATTGATTCTAAAGAAGCTTTTGTTCTAGAGTGATTGCCGTGTTTCCAGACGGGGAGCGGGCGGCATGACGATAACGGCAGAAGAACTGATCGAAGCTCCGCGCGAGCGAGTCTGGCAACTCGTGACCAATCCCGATGTCTGGGAGGACATGATCTCGGGCATCGTCTCGATCGAGGTCATCGACCGGCCCGCGCAAGGTGTCGTCGGCCTCAAGTGGCGGGAAAAACGCATCCTGTTCGGCAAAGAGGCGACCGAGACCATGTGGGTCACCGCGGCCGAAGCCAACCGCTGGTACGAGACCCGCGCGGAAAACCACGGCGCAATCTACACGACGCGAATGAGCCTCGAGGACGTGGACGCCAAGACGCGCCTGCGGATGGAGTTCTCCTCGCGCGCGACGACGTTCATGTCGCGGCTCATGTCGCTGATGGCGTTCATGTTCAATGGCGCCCTTCGCAAAATGATGCAGCAGGACCTGCGCGATATCCGGGCGCGGGCCGAAAAGGCGTAGCATTACTGCCGATGCGGCCCTG
>JBFISV010000323.1:0-3249 GCA_041608415.1 Woeseiaceae bacterium | reverse complement strand
TGACGCCCGCCCGACGTGCGTCCCTCACCGCCGCCGTGCGGGTGATCGACCGGGTTCATGGCGACGCCGCGGACGGTCGGCCGCTTGCCTCGCCAGCGCTGCGCGCCGGCCTTGCCGAGCTTGCGCAGGTTGTGCTCGCCGTGGCCGACCTCGCCGATGGTCGCGCGACAATCGACGTGAATCCTGCGCGTCTCGCCGGAGCGCAGGCGCACCGTCGCGTACACGCCTTCGCGTGCCGCGAGCTGCGCGGCGGCGCCGGCCGAGCGCGCGAGCTGGCCGCCCTTGCCGGGCTTCATTTCGATGTTGTGAATGACGGTTCCGACCGGGATCGCCCGCAATGGCAGGGCATTACCCGGCTTGATGGCCACTTCCTCGCCGCTCATGACCGGCGCGCCCGCGACCACGCCCTTCGGCGCGAGGATATAGCGTCGCTCGCCGTCCGAGTATTTGATCAGCGCGATGTGCGCGCTGCGGTTCGGATCGTATTCGAGCCGTTCGACCACGCCAGGGATGCCGTCCTTGTCCCGTTTGAAGTCGATAATGCGATAGCGCTGCTTGTGCCCGCCGCCGCGATGGCGCACGGTGATACGACCGTTGTTGTTGCGCCCGGCTTTCGAGGTTTTCTTGTCCAGGAGCGCCTCGTGCGGCCTGCCCTTGTGCAGTCCCGGCGTCTTGACGCTGACCACGAAGCGGCGTCCCGCGGAGGTCGGTTTCGCTTTATGCAGTGACATGATCGCTTATCCTCATTCCACGCCGAGCAAGGCTTCGACCGAGCTTCCTTCCGCGAGCCTCACATACGCTTTTTTCCAGTCCGAACGACGGCCTCGCGTTTGCCCGAATCGCTTGTTCTTGCCTTTCACGTTGACGACCTTGACGTCGTCGACCTCGACCTCGAACAGCAGTTCGACCGCCTGACGAATTTCCCTCTTGCTGGCGTCGGTACTTACCTTCAGTACGACCTGGTTCTTTTCCGCTGCAAGGTGCGCCTTCTCGGACAGGTGCGGGCCGCGGATGACAGTCATCAATCGTTCCTCGTGCGTGGCCCGGCTCATGACAGACGCTCCTCGATCAGCTTCAGTGCCGGCAGCGTAATCAGCACCTTCTCGAAACGAATCAACACGACCGGATCGATCGAGGCCGCATCGCAGATACCGACGTTCGGCAGGTTGCGCGCCGCCAAAAACAGTTTCTCGTCGAACGCCTCGTTGAGCAGGAGCACGTTGTCGAGTTCGAGTTCCTTGAGCTTGCCGGCGAGCAATTTCGTCTTCGGCGCGTCGATGGCCAGCGACTCGATCACGAGCAGCCGGTCCTGGCGTACGAGTTCCGACAGCACCGAGCGTAGCGCAGCACGGTACATCTTCTTGTTGACCTTCTGGCTGAAATCGCGCGGGCTTGCCGCGAACGTCCGTCCGCCGCCCACGAAAATCGGGCTGCGAATCGTGCCTGCGCGCGCGCGCCCCGTGCCTTTCTGGCGCCAGGGCTTTGCGCCCCCGCCACGCACGGCCGCGCGATTCTTCTGTGCCTTGGTCCCGGCACGGCTTCCCGCCAGGTAGGCGGTGACGACCTGGTGAACGAGCGCCTCGTTGAACGCTGCGCCGAATGCCGTTTCGGCGACGTCGACGGAGCCCGTCGGCTGCATATTGAGCTTCATTGCGCCGCCTCGCGATGCTTCGCCTTGATGGCCGGCCGCACGATCACGCGCCCGCCCTTCGAGCCGGGGACCGCACCCTTGATCAGCAGCAGGTTGCGATCGCTGTCAACGCGCACGACCTCGAGGTTTTGCGCGGTGCGGCGCGCATTGCCCATGTGCCCCGACATTTTCTTGCCCTTGAAGACGCGGCCCGGCGTCTGGTTCTGGCCGATCGAACCCGGCGCGCGGTGCGCGAGCGAGTTGCCGTGGGTCGCGTCCTGCATGCGGAAGTTGTGGCGCTTGACCGTGCCGGCGAATCCCTTGCCGATCGTGGTGCCGATGACGTCCACTATCTGCCCCGCCGAAAATAACTCGACGTTGATCTCCGAACCGAGTTCGTAGTCCGCTGCGTCGCCATCGTCGCGGCGAAATTCGGCCACGAGGTCACCGGCTTCCACCTTCGCATTCGCAAAGTGGCCGGCGGCAGGCTTCGACACGCGGGACGGCTTGCGGCTGCCCGCGCATACCTGCACGGCGCCATAGCCGTCGGTATCGACGGTCTTCACCTGCGTCACCCGGTTCGGCTGCGCCTCGATCACGGTGACGGGGATCGATTCACCCTCGTCCGTAAAGACACGCGTCATGCCGCATTTGCGGCCAACAAGACCCATCGTCATGTTCCAGCTCCGCACTGACTTCGATTGGCCAGCGCCTCAAAAAAATCAACTCTCTGCCCCAACTGCGATTGGCTGGAGCGTCTTCACGGCCCCGTTTCTTCGGAATCCCGGGGCCGCGCAAAATCAAGCGCATGACCAAGACACCCGAACGTCGCCGTATTTCAGACACGCGAAAGGGCCAGCCGTCGCCGGGAACGTCGTGTTCCGTAATGGCATTTGGAGCTGACCCATTTCTCCGAACCGGTCTTCTGTCCGGCCCGGCGGTTCCGGGATTTGCCGTGTCGCCCACAGTTTCCTGGCGACCTTAATATCAAGCGCCACAGAGCAATTGCCGTGTGACGCTTTGCCTGAACCCGGCCGACTCCCGGACCGGCCTGATTCAGCGAGCCCGCAATTATATAAACTGGGGCCTCGAAAACAAGCTATTTCGAGCGCTAAATTCGGGTCGCGTCGCGCGCGCTCGGGAACACCCTGCCGCGGCGGCGCCCCGCGCCGCGTGATTCGATCTAACTTATTGAATTATATAAATTTAAAGTATCGTCACCGACCCGCGATCGATCCCGGGAGCGGCCACGGCCCGCGCGCGCCGACTGCGCGCGCGGCGATGCGAATCAATTCAGCTTGATTTGCACGTCCACGCCCGCAGGAAGTTCGAGCTTCATGAGCGCATCGACGGTCTTGTCCGTCGGGTCCACGATGTCCATCAGCCGCTTGTGGGTCAAAAGCTCGTACTGATCACGCGCGTCCTTGTTGACGTGCGGGGATATCAGCACCGTAAAGCGCTCGATCTTGGTCGGCAGCGGCACCGGGCCCTTGACGGTCGCGCCCGTGCGCTTGGCCGTATTGACGATCTCCCGGGCTGATTTGTCGATCAGCCGGTGATCGAAGGCCTTGAGCCGGATCCGAATGTTCTGATTGGTCGCCATGTCCTGTTCTGTCCTG
>JBFISV010000322.1:0-3262 GCA_041608415.1 Woeseiaceae bacterium | reverse complement strand
CACGTCTGTCGGTGTCCAATACTGATCAGGCATGCCGGCTCGGAACGCAGTTTTCGTGCATTGACACTGCCGACCAGACTACACGCTACCTGCGCCGATGAATTCTCGATTGTGCACGCTGCAGTTGCCGGGATCGCTCCGCGCTCGCAAACGCCGGGCAGCAAAGCGGCGCTCGCGCCAGGCGGTTGGGAAGCATTGGCTGAAAAGCAGGTATTAAGAGGAACCGCTTCGTGACACTGGCATCGGCAATCGTACTGCTATTTCTGGTCATCGATCCGTTCGGCAATGTCCCGTTTTTCGTCGCCGCGCTGCGCAGCGTCGAACCGGAGCGGCGCCGGCGCGTGATTGTCCGCGAGCTTTTGATCGCCTATCTCGTCATGGTCGTGTTTCTGTTCGCCGGTGAGCCCTTCCTCAAGGTCCTCGGTATCTCGGGTCCCGCGCTGACCATTGCGGGCGGCGTGATCCTGTTCCTCATTGCGCTGCGCATGGTTTTCCCGATCCGGGGAAGGACAACCGAGGAAGAGGTCAATGGCGAACCCTTCATCGTGCCGCTTGCGATACCCTACGTTGCCGGACCGTCGGTGCTGGCCGTGGAGTTGCTGCTCATGAGTGACGAGCCGGAGCGATGGCCGGTCTGGTTGCTTGCGATTACGGCGGCCTGGGCTGCGACGTCGGTGGTCGTGCTTTTCGGCAGCCAGGTCGCCGAGCGGCTGGGCGCGCGCGGGCTGATCGCCATCGAACGCCTCATGGGCATGATCCTGGTCGCTATCGCGATCCAGATGTTCCTGACCGGCGCCGACATGTATTTCGGCCGCAGCTAGCCGGCCTGCAGGCAGCCAGATCGCGCAATACTTCACAGTATCCGGCCGATTTGGCGAGTATCGTGGCCTATGGCCTCGAATTTCAGTTTCGATGGATGGGTATATGGCGACTGAAGACATCAGCGATCCGCTTGCAAACACCTGTCTGCAGGACTTCAGGGCCGGTACGCTGCAGCGATGTTTCTTCATCCTGATGCAGTCGATTTCGGTGTGCATCGCTTCGGCTCAACCGACGTTGCGCGGTCACCACGTCAAGATCCCGCGCGAAGACTTCGAGAACATGCTCGAGCACCTGAGGACGGCGCAGGACTTCATCGAGAATTATGAAGAGTAGCGCGGCGGCGAACGCATGCGATTCGATACCGAATAGGTCCGGCGCTAAATCTGCAGTGCGCGGCTCAGCACGCGATTGGTTCGGCATCTTGTGCGGCAATCGACACGCTTCGCAAACGGCCTCGTAATCTCGCCACCCTGGCAACGCCGATCGATTCGCGTCAGACTCGGCGCATGATCTGGCTTCTCATCGCCGTGACATTGCTTTCGATGGTCGCGTGCTATCTCGTTTCGGCGTCGCGATCGGCCGATCGACGGTTCTGGGTGTTGATGGCGTTACTCTTCGGTCCCCTGGCGATTCCGTTTGCATTCTTCGCCAGGCCGGTGCGCAAGACGTCGGCAGACCCGCCCGGGTAAAGAGAGGGCCCTGCAAGCGTTGCGCTCACAGGGCCCGAATTACGAATATCGACGCCTACCAGGCGTAGATGCCGCGCAGGTACCAGGCTCCGCCTTCGTAGTTGGCGGCGCTGCGTCGCGGATATTGCAGGCCGACGCTCAGGCGGTTGGCATTCGGGGGGCCGATCTCGTCGATGAACTCGTCGGTCACGTTGACAAAGCCGAGAATGCCTCTCCAGTTGTCGTTGAATTGGTAGCCGAATTCGAGATCCCAGTAAATAGTCGCACCGATTTCCGCCGAAGGATCGACGGCGGCCCCGATCGTGCCGCGCTCGTCATAGTGACGGCCGTAAAAATTGGCGCGCAATAGAACGTTGGCCCGATCGCCGATGGCGGTATTTCCGGTCAGCACGAAGCGATGGTTTGGATAGTTGTTCTCGATGTCCTCGATCAGGCCTGTACTCACCGGGTTGACGCCGTTGATCTGCTTCTGGCCCTTCACCTGGATCTTGTTATAGCTGTAAGCGAAGGTCAGACTCGTGTTGAGCGTCTCTCCCCAATCGAATGCCGAATTGACGACGACGTCGACGCCGGAGTGCTCGACGTCCAGGGCGTTGGTGTAGAAGGAAATCGTGTTGGTCGTGCCGGGCACCGCGATGTCGCCCGTCCGATAGATGCGATCGTCGACCTTGATCTGGTAGAAATCCACGGTGACCGACGTTGTATCGTAGACGTCGGCCGTGAAGCCGGCGCTCAGATTCAGCGATTGTTCCTCGGTCAGCGCCTTGCCGCCACTGGCCGCAACGCGCGGATCGGTGGACGGGACGAGACCTTCCTCGACCTGCAGCCCGGTCACGCCATCGAACGTCGTGATGGTGGAGCTCACGTTGACCTGTGCCGGCGTCGGTGCGTGGAAGCCGGTCGATATCGCGCCACGCAGCGCGAAGCCGTCATTGACCCGATAGCGCGCGGCGATCTTGCCGTTGAGCGTGCTGCCGAAATCCGAGAAGTTCTCGTAACGCAGTGCGTACTGCATCAGCAGCGCTTCATTGACGTCTTGCTCCACGTCCGCGTAGACGCTGATGTTGTCGCGTTCGAACTCGCCCGAGTTCTTCGGCTCGATTCCCTTGAAGCCGCTCGAACCGCTGCCGAAATACGAGCTCGGCTCGCCCGGGATGATCGTGTACTTCTCTTCCCGGTATTCCGCGCCGAACGCGAGGTTCCAGACGTCGTCGATCGGCAGCGAGAAGTCCGCGTTCAGGTTGTTTTCCGTCTGGGCATATTCGCCGACATCGAAGCCCATTTGCGGGAGGCTTTGCAGGTCGCCGGGACCGAGCGACGGGTTCGCGGTGTTGTTCAGGAAGTAGTCGAGCTCGTTCTTGCCGTAGCCGTAACTGAAGTCGTACGCGAGGCCGCTTTGCCATTCGCCGGCCACACCGATGACCAGGCTGGTATCGGTCTGGTCACCGTCGAGGAACGGCGTGAAGCCACCCGGCAGTCCGACAAAGCCCTGCTCGCGCAGGTTCAGCGCGTTCGGAATGCCGTTGACATCCGGGTCATCCGGGTTCGGGTCGCAGGTCGGGCATCCTGCGCCGAACGGGACTTGCTGCGAGAAAACGGCATTTGTCTCCGGGTGGCGATAGAAAAAGCGGTAGCGACCTTCGGTTTCCGCGAGGCCGGTCCGGAAATAAAGCTCGGAACTGCCGTTGATGTCGAAACCCGAGTTCAGGAAAAACCGGGTACCTGCCGTCTCCGGGCGGCCCCAGGTCTGT
>JBFISV010000321.1:0-3269 GCA_041608415.1 Woeseiaceae bacterium | reverse complement strand
TCTTCCGCAAGCTCGGCGAACTCGGCTTTCTCGGCATCTGCAAACCCCGCGAGTACGGCGGCATGGGCCTCGATTACAGCTTCCAGGTCGTATTTTCCGAGGAGCTCGGCCGCATCCGGAGCGGCGGCGTGTCGATGGCAATCGGCGTACAGACCGACATGGCGACGCCCGCGCTCGCGAAGTTCGGCAGCGACTGGCTGCGACGCGAATTTCTCGCGCCGGCCATCTCCGGCGAGGCCGTATTTTCCATCGCGGTCAGCGAAGCCGGCGCGGGCTCGGACGTCGCGGCGATAAAGACGGCGGCGGTTCGGGACGGTGACGACTACGTCATCAACGGTTCGAAAATGTGGATCACGAATTCGACGCAGGCCGATTATTTGTGCCTGCTGGCGAACACCTCCGGCGGGCCGCCACACGCGAACAAGTCGTTGATCGTGGTACCGACCGACGTGCCGGGCGTGTCGTTTTCCGAGCGGCTCGACAAGCTCGGTATGCGCTCGTCGGATACCGCACAGGTCTTTCTCGACGACGTTCGCGTCCCCGCCAGGCACCGCATCGGCGAGGAGGGACAGGGCTTTCGCTACCAGATGCTGCAGTTCCAGGAAGAACGGCTGTTCGCGGCCGCGGGCAACCTCAAGACGATGGAGTACTGCATCGACGAAACCGTGGCCTACACGCGCGGGCGCGAGGCCTTCGGCAGACCGATACTCGACAACCAGGTCGTGCACTTCCGGCTGGCCGAACTCCAGACCGAGGTCGAGGCCCTGCGCGCCCTCGTCTACGACGCGGCCGAAAACTACGTCGCGGGCGAGGACGTTACGATGAAGGCATCGATGGCGAAGCTCAAGGTCGGACGACTCGTTCGTGAGGTGGCCGATACCTGCCTGCAGTATTGGGGCGGCATGGGCTACATGTGGGACAACCCCGTCGCCCGCGTGTACCGCGACCAGCGGCTCGCGTCGATCGGCGCGGGCGCCGACGAAATCATGCTCGGCATCATCTGCAAGCACATGGGCACGTTGCCGGGCGGTGGAGCCTGAGCGCATCGCGCCGCGAGGTCGCCGCGCGCGCAGCGTCGTCGCGCCGCGCGCACCGGGAACATACGCCCCGAATTGGATTTGGACGCCGCCGTCAAGCACAATCGGCGCAGCGCCGCCGGCCGTCACGGCAAGCGCTTCGCAAGGTCAGCCCGGGTCGTGTCCCGCGCCCCGCGGCGCACGAGGGCGGGGCAGTCGGGGCACGTGAGCGTTCGCGGCGCGCAAGGCGGGTGGAAGTCTGCCCGATGTCGCCGTCATAGCCGTCATCGCTCTCATCACGGCCTTCGTCTCGGCTCGGAGACACTGCCGATCGAAATTTCGACAAACGCTTGTCAGGAACGGGCGTAACACTTTTTTGGGTGATCCATGACAGAACTCGACGAATTTCGCGCAGCCACGCGTCAATGGCTCGAAACGAACTGCCCGGCGGAAATGCGGCAGCCATACCGGACCGAGGCCGACGTCTGCTGGGGCGGGCGCAATCCGGACTTTTCCTGCGACGAGCAGCGAACCTGGCTCGAACGCATGGCCGGGCGCGGCTGGACCGTGCCTACCTGGCCCCGCGAGTACGGCGGCGGCGGCCTCGATCGCGCGCATTCGAAAGTGCTGGCCGAGGAGATGGCGCGCATCCAGGCGCGGCCGCCGCTCGAGAGTTTCGGCATCTCGATGCTCGGCCCGGCGCTTTTGAAATTCGGCAGCCCGGAGCTCAAGGCGCAGCATCTTCCCGGCATTGCGCGCGGTGAGATCCGCTGGGCCCAGGGTTACAGCGAACCGAACGCGGGTTCCGACCTCGCGAGCCTGCAGACGCGGGCCGAGGACCGGGGCGATCATTACATCGTCAATGGCTCGAAGATCTGGACTTCGTACGGCGACAAGGGTGACTGGATGTTCTGCCTCGTGCGCAGCGACAGCGAGGCACCGAAACACGGTGGCATCAGTTTCGTGCTGTTCGACATGACGACCCCCGGCGTGTCGACCCGGCCGATTCGCCTGATCAGCGGCAAGTCGCCGTTCACCGAGACCTTCTTCGATAACGTGCGCGTCGAAAAAAACCAGGTCGTCGGCGAAGTCAACGCGGGCTGGACCGTCGCAAAATACCTGTTGACGCACGAACGCGAGATGATCGGCACGTCCGGTCTCGCGAGCGCCGGCAGCGTTTCCCTGTCCGCGGCCGCGGTCGAATACGTCGGCCTCGAAGGCGGCAGGCTCGCCGATCCGGTGCTGCGCTCGGACATCGCGCGCCTCGAAATCGATGCAGCCTGCATGGAACTCAGCGCGGAGCGTGCGCGCGACGAGGTCAAGGCCGGGGCGAGTCTCGGCGCGCAGTCTTCGATGTTCAAGTACTACGGCACCGAGCTCAACAAGCGGCGCAACGAGCTGCTCATGGCCATTCATGGATTCGATGCACTCGACTGGGAGGGCGGCGACGACAGGGACGGGCGGCTGCCGCGCTCCTGGCTGCGCAGCAAAGGCAATTCGATCGAGGGCGGCACGTCTGAGATCCAGCTGAACATCGTGGCCAAGCATGTGCTCGGGCTGCCGGGTTAGGTGAACGACATGACGTTGGTGCTCAACGACGAACAGAGAATGCTGCGCGACGCGGCGCGGGGTTTTCTCGCCGAGCGGGCGCCGGTCGCGCACCTGCGCGAGCTGCGCGACCGGGACGTTCGCGACGGCATGAGCCGGGAGCTGTGGTCGGACATGGTCGACCTCGGCTGGGCCGCCATTCTCGTGCCCGAGAAGTACGGCGGGCTCGGCTACGGCTTTACGGGGCTGGGCCTCGTGCTCGAGGAGTGCGGCCGCACGCTGACGCCGAGCCCGCTGCTCGGCACGGCGATGATCGGTGCCGCGGCGCTGACGCGGGCGGGCAGTCGCGAGCAGTGCGAGGCGTTGCTGCCGCGCATCGCAAGTGGCGAGCACCTGCTGGCGCTCGCCGTCGACGAGGGCCCGCATCATCGGCCGGAGGTCTGTCGGACGGCGGCAAAAAGGACCGCGACGGGTTACGAAATCTCGGGCGCCAAGACGGCCGTGCTGGACGGACAGGTCGCGGACACTCTTATCGTCAGCGCGACGGTCGGCACCGGTGACGGCGGCGGGGTCGCGCTGTTCCTGGTGCCGGCGGACAGCCCGGGCGTCAGCATGGAGCCGGTCATGCTGCTCGATACGCATCGTGCGGCTCGGTTTCGATTCGACGGCGTCGAGGTGCCCGAGTCCGCGCTGCTCGACAGCGCG
>JBFISV010000320.1:0-3270 GCA_041608415.1 Woeseiaceae bacterium | reverse complement strand
CACATCGAGGCCCAGGCAGTACGCCGTATTGGCCTTCAGGGATTCCGCGGGCTCGGCGCGATCGGTGATGCGTGAGTAGAGCGCGAACAGCGCCAGGCCGGTCTGCTCGTCCAGTTCGGTCCATTTGTAGGCGTCGACGAGGTTACTCGTGTTGGTCTGTGCAAAACGCGGCGTCCCGGCGGGCAGTATGTTTTGCAGGCCGTCGATCAGCTCGATTTCCACGCTGCCGTCACCCAGGTTCGCGAGTTCCGAACGCCGCACGAATCCGTGGCTTGCACTCGTGGTCCAGGTATAGCGAAAAACGAGTTCGAGATCGTGATTGATTTCCTCGAAGCACAGCTTGTTGCCGAGCAGGTTCTTGTACAGGTGGCGCTCGAACGCGAAGCGCCCATCGTGCTCACCGTCGAACGGCTCCCATATAATGCGCTCGCCGTTCGCATTGACGCGTATCAGCGTCTTGCTGCCGGTATGCGTGTAGCTCTCATGGATCTTGTCCACCGTGACGTACGGGAACAGTGCGGTGTCGGGCGATACGCGGCCCGCGGTGAGCCCTCCCGTCGAAGACGCAAACAGCCAGTGGTCGACATTGGAAATCACGCTGACCAGGAACGGCGCCATCCGATCCACGTTGCGGATCGCGTAGTAGCGCTCTCCCGCGAAGTCGATGAATTCGCCGTGCACGCCGCGGAAGTTAGTCACGCTATCGTTCAATGTCCGATCCTTTGTTGTTCTTATTCGGCCAGGTGCAATGCGCCGAAGAGCCCGGCGTCGATCCAGCCACGATCCTTGGGTCCGTGCGGCACCGATTCCGAGCCGATGAAATTCTCGCGCAGCTCACTGCCGTCGTTGTCGCAATACGCGACCATGAGTCCCATAACTTTGCCGGCCGTGAGCGTTACGGGCTCGTTATCGTCGGCTCCGTCGGCGTAGTCGTCGGTGTAGATATCGATCGCCAGCTCCCAGACGACCTTGTCGCCCGTCTGCTTCCATTGGCTCTCGACATGGTGGGAATAGTCGCGCGCCTTCCTGTCCGTGCCGATGTCGATCGCCCGGTTGTCGAGCGACATGTGATAGGCGAACGCATTGTGATTGAATTGATGATCGCCGCCCGAGAAATCCTCGTCGAGGAAGATCTCGAGGCAATCGTCGTCCCAGTATTGCGTGAGCGGGTCGCGGTGCGTATCGATGAGAATGTCGTCGGTGAACTCCGCGAGAATGTAGATACGCTCCGGCGTCCAGGCGACCTTGTAGCGGCCCTCGAAATCCTCGGCCGGGTATTCGGGGCCCAGCCAGAGCTGGTCGAGTTCCTGCCAGCGGGCCTCGCGCCAGATGGCCTCGCCGGCCACGCCGTCGACCACCGGCGCCGTTTTGGCCCTGGGCGCCCTGTATTCGCTGCGCCCGTCGTAGTGCGCGGGTTGAGCGCACGCGGCGCCGGCTGTCAGCCAGATCCCGGCGAGCAATTGTCCGGTCATCGTTGCTTTACGCATTGGCTTGCATCCCCTCTGTCAGGCCGCCAGTGCCGGGCACGTTGAGCGAGCCTATCGAGCGGGCCACGGCGGTCGTTCGTTCCACGAGTTCATCGAGTGCGAGTTCCGCGCAACCGGCGAGCGAGAATCCGACGCGCCCGGCCCACGGGCGGGTCCACGTGTCGGGAATTTCGGCACCGCTGAGCCCGAACAGCCCCCCGACCGTTGCGCCGTTGCAGTCCGTGTCCCAGCCCGCGGCTACGGCGTTGCCGATTGCCGCGCCGAAATCGCCGTTTGCAGAAGCCAGCGCCCAGACGACGAGCGCGAGATTGTTGAGCGTGTGTACCGGCGACAGGCCCGGGTACTCGTCGTGCAGGCGTGCGACGGCATTCGCATCATCGGCAAGCTCTCGGCCGAGGCGCACGGCCGCCGCAACGCCGCAGTTGGCGGGAACTTGCGCGAGTGCCATGTCGAGTGCCTCATCGAGATCCGCGGTCGCCGGAATCGCCGCGCCGAGGGCGGCGATGAACGCTGCGCCGTGAACGCCGTCGCCGCGATGCGACAGTGACGCGTCCCGGCGTGCGAGCTCCGCCGCGAGGGCGGGGCGGCCGGGGCACACCCAGCCGTACAGATCGGCGCGGATCTGCGCGCCGATCCACTCGTTGAACGCGTTGTCGGAGCAGGCGTCGAGGTCGAATCCCGCGTCCGCGCCGTTGACGAATTCGTCGGCCATGTTGCAAAGCAGCGTCGTGTACGCGGCGCGCTCGGCGGTCCAGGTGGTTCCCGCCGGCAGCAGGCGCAGCCAGGCTCGCGCGACATCGGCCGTGTCGAAGCCCGTGCCATGCTCCTCGAGCAACAGGAGCGAGAGCAAGGTGTAATTGAGATCGTCGTCGGGCTCGGCGCGCACGATGTGGCCGCGGCAGCAGGGGCGGCCCCGGCGGTCGACCACGGTGCCGCCGATGAGCGGCACGTAATCGCGTAGCGGCAGCGCATCAGCCGCTCGCAGGTAGGATTCGAGGCCCGGGCGTCCCTCGCGAAACGACAGGACTTCCACGGCCTTACCGAGAATACAGCCCGAGACGCGGCCCTCCCAGGCCGAGCGAATGCGAGCGGGTTCGATCGGCGTTGCTGGCATCTATTGGCTCTCGATTTCCGGCCCGTTCGGCCTTGTTGTCCATGAAAACAGGCACTTGACCGCAATCAGCGGGCGTTTGGCGGGCCTCTCTGCCCGGCAATCATAATTATTATTGACAGCGCTGTCAGCATCTATTATAACTGCTCACCTGACAGCGTTGTCAAAATTGTCCGACGAAAGTAGCGGCGGCAGAATCTCACGAATCTTGCTTGCTGCGACGACCGTCCTTGTGGTTAAAAAACATCAGCTTTGGATCCGAGCCGGGGGGCTTAAAAAATGCATCAACCTTCATTCAACAAAACTCCTATCGCCACGGGAATCGCACTCGCGCTCGGCGTGACGGCGATTGCGCCGGCGTCCGCCCAGGAAGGCGAGGTCATCGAGGAAATCGTCACGACGGGTATCCGCGGCAGCCTGATGCAGTCGATGGACAGGAAGCGCGATGCCTCGGGCGTCGTCGATGCGATCACTTCCGAGGAAATCGGCAAATTCCCCGACCAGAACCTGGCCGAGGCGCTGCAGAGAATCACGGGCGTCTCGATCGACCGCAGCAACAACGAGGGCGCACGAATCACGGTCCGCGGCATGGGCCCCGAATTCAACCTCGTTACGTTGAACGGACGATCGATGCCGACCCAGGGCGGCCGCTCCTTCGACTTCGGCGACCTT
>JBFISV010000319.1:0-3275 GCA_041608415.1 Woeseiaceae bacterium | reverse complement strand
GTCGTCATCGCGCCGAAGCCGACCGGCGGCGTCGTAACGCTCGCCGTCGTCGGCGACATCGGGCCCGCGCCGCTGCGGCGCGCCGCCGAGCAAATCGAACGTGACCTCCTCACCCAGCCGGGCGTGTCGCTCGTTTCGCTGAGCGGCGATCGCGATTATGAAATCTCGATCGAGGTCAGCGAAGAGACGTTGCGGCGCTACTCGCTGACGTTCGACGAAGTCGCGAACGCCGTGCGCAGATCGTCCCTCGATCTCGCGGGCGGCTCGATCGTTTCCGACTCGGGCGAAATCCTGCTGCGCACCAACCAGAAACGCCAGACCGGCGAGGCGTTCGAATCGATCGTCGTGCGCACGCTGCCCGACGGCTCCGTCGTCACCCTCGCCGACGTGGCCGAGGTTCGCGACGGCTTCGTGCGCGAGCAGCTCATCAATCTTTACAACGGCAGGCCGGCCGTGTTCGTCGACGTCGAGCGCGCCGAGGCCGAGGACGTGCTCGAGGTCAAAGCCGCCGTGGACGAATTGCTGGCGGACTACGCGCCGCCGGCTGGCGTCGAACTCATCGAGTTTCGCGACGAAACCCAGCTCCTGCGGGAACGCATCAATCTGCTGCTGCGCAACGGCCTTTTCGGCTTCGCGCTCGTGTTCACATTTCTCGTGCTCATGCTCGACCTGAAGCTTGCAGTGTGGGTCAGTGTGGGTATCGCAACAGCGTTCATGGGCGGGTTCCTCCTGTTCGGCGCGCTGGGCGTCACGATCACGATGATCTCGGTTTTCGGCCTCATCATCGTGCTCGGCCTCGTGGTCGACGACGCGATCGTCATCGGCGAAAACATCGATGCGGAACGGGAACACGGCTACGAGATGGAGCGGGCCGCGAACCGCGGCGCGCACGGGGTTCTCGCACCCGTCGTCGTCGGCGTGCTGACGACGGTGGCGGCCTTCGCTCCACTGCTCGTGACGGGCGGCACGTTCGGCGACATCACGCGCGCGATCCCGATAGTCGTCATCTCCGTATTGCTCGTATCGATGATCGAGGCGTTCTGCATCTTGCCGTCGCACCTGAACCACCCGGGCAACTGGTCGCGCGGCGTGATCGCGGCGCTGCACGCGCGCGTCGCGCGCGGCGTTGCCCATGTCAGGGATCGGGTGATCGCCCCGGGCGTCGCCTTCGCCGTGCGCTGGCGCTACGGGACTGTCGCAGCAGCCTTTGCTTTCTTCATCCTGTGCGTCAGCCTCGTGCAAAACGGCCAGGTGCGCTTCATCTTCTTCCCGGTCATCGAAGGCAACAGCATTTCCGCATCATTGACGATGCCGGAGGGCACGCCGTTCGAACGCACCGATGCCGCCGTGCGGCGGCTTGCGGCCGCCGCCTACGAAGTAGCGGACAACGTGCGCGAGGAAAACGGCGAGGAATTGTTCGTGTCCGTGACGTCGACGAGCGGCGGCAATGCCGCGCGGGGCGTCGGTCCCGGCGCACAGACCGGCTTTGCCACGGCGGAAAACCTGGGTCAGGTCCGCATCGAACTCACACCGTTCGGCAAGCGCCGCATGCCCGCGGCCGAAATCGAACGTCGCTGGCGCCTTGCGACCGGCGAGATCGAAGGCGTCGAACGGCTGACGATCCGGTCGAGCGTCGCGCGTTTCGGGGAGGACGTGGAATTCGAGCTCGCGCACGAGAACAACGATCAGCTCATCGCGGCCGCCGAGAGCATGAAAGCGCGCCTGACCCGCATCGAGGGCCTCGAGGAGATCGAGGACAGTTTCGATCTCGGCAAACGCCAGATGGTATTCGAGCTGACGCCGGCCGGCCGCGCCGCGGGCCTGCGCCCCGCGGACGTCGCCGTGCAGGTGCGCCAGGCTTTCTTCGGCGAGGAAGTGCAGCGCATCCAGCGCGGGCGCGAGGAAATTCGCGTGTACGTGCGCTATCCGGAATCGACGCGCGCGACGCTCGATGCGCTGAACGAGTTTCGGGTCCGCCTGCCGAACGGCGACCGCGCACCGCTGCTTACGGTGGCGGAGGTCGACGAAAGCCGCGCCTACTCGTCGATCGAGCGCATTGACGGACGTCGCGTCGTGACGGTCAGCGGCAACGTGGACGAGGCAATCTCGACACCCAATATCGCGAATGAAACCATCGAGGCGAGCATCCTGCCCGAACTCGAGCGCGACTTTCCCGGCCTGCGCTGGGTGCGCGCGGGATCCTCGCGCGAACAGAACGAAGACCTCGCAGACATCGGTAACGCGTTCGTCATCGTGCTGCTCGTCATCTTCGCTATGATCGCAACGCAATTGCGTTCCTATCTGCAGCCGCTGGCGATCCTCGTGTCGATACCGCTCGGTATGGCCGGCGCCATACTCGGCCACCTGGTACTGGGCTATCCGCTGTCGTTCATCTCGATTTTCGGCATGGTCGCGCTCGCGGGCGTCGCCGTGAACGCCTCGGTCGTGCTCGTCGACCTCTACAATCGGAGGCGCGCCGAAGGTCTCGACCCTCTCGAAGCCGCGGCCTCGGCGTCGGCGCGGCGATTTCGCCCGATCATGCTGACGACGCTGACGACCGCGATGGGGCTCGCGCCGCTGTTGTTCGAGAAGAGCCCGCAGGCGCAGTTCCTGATCCCGATGGGCGTGAGCCTCGGCTTCGGCATTCTCATATCGGGGTTCATGGTCATCTTCGTCACGCCCGCCGTCGCCGTCATCATCGACGATCTGCGCGGTCATCGGCATGCCGCAGATATCACGGCGCCGGGCCACGGTTCCACCGCGGCATACGAGTCGCGGAAAGCTCGACTGCCCCATGCCTGACGCCGTATCCCTGTTTTCGGCAGCGCGAAAGAAGTCCGGGAGCCGATCGGGGCCGCACGACGCGATCGGGAATCAATAGCGGGCCGCCTCTTGTCCTGCGTCGCGATTCTCACGCGGCCAATCAACCCTGACGGGGCTCAATTGCGGCACCAGCCGGCGAACGTAAGCTGGTTTCAATGCCGTATTCTCGTCCGACACCGGCGCCGGAAGTTGTGTGCTAGGGAGGCTCTGATTAATTCTCATCGCACACGTTGCGTTCATTTGGCCTGTGGTGCGGCGCGTTCCGCCGCGCGTATGTCGATACTCGCAAGGAGCGCAACAAAGCCACAGGCCAAATGAGCGCAACCCTAATCTTTTCGATACATTATCATGGGACGAATGCTAGTCGGGCAAGGCTGCGTTGCTCGTCACTCGTGTACGTAGAGTACACGTCGCTCCTCGCGCCTTACCTTGCCCGACTACCATTCGTCGTG
>JBFISV010000318.1:0-3281 GCA_041608415.1 Woeseiaceae bacterium | reverse complement strand
GGTCGCGCCGAGCGGGTGACCCAGCGCGATGGCGCCGCCGTTGACGTTCAATTTGGAAGGATCGGCGCCGGTGTGTTTGAGCCACGCAAGAGGTACCGACGCGAATGCCTCGTTGACTTCGAAGAGATCGATGTCGTCGATCGACAACCCTGCACGTTGCAATGCCCGGTCCGTGGCGAAGAGCGGCTCTTCGAGCATGATGACCGGGTCGCCCGCGGTTACCGTCAGGCCGACGATGCGCGCCTTCGGCTCGAGCGCGTGTTCTTTGAGCGCCCGTTCGGACACGACGAGGGCCGCCGAGCTGCCGTCGCAGATCTGGCTCGCGTTGCCCGCCGTTATCACACCGCCTTCGCTTATCGTCTTCAGGCCCGCGAGCGCCTCGAGGGAGGCATCCGCCCTGATGCCCTCGTCGTGCCGATGCTGCAGGTTTGTGCCGTCTTCGAGGGTCACGTCCACGGCCACGATCTCGCGCTCGAACGCGCCCTGTGCCGTCGCCGCCGCCGCGCGCCGATGGCTGCCGAGCGCGAACTCGTCGAGGGCGTCGCGCGAAAAACCGTGTTTTTCGGCCATCATTTCGGCGCCGCGAAACTGCGTGAAAAACTCGACGCCGAAACGGCGCTTGATCGCGTCGCTCAGCGGATCCATGCCCTGCTCGCGCAAGGTCGCACTGCCCATCGGCACGCGGCTCATGCTCTCCACGCCCGCCGCGATCACGACGTCCTGCGTGCCCGACATGACCGCTTGTGCCGCGAAGTGCACAGCTTGCTGCGAAGAACCGCACTGCCTGTCGATCGAAACGGCCGGCACGCTGTCGGGCAGCTTCGAGGCCAGCACGCAATTGCGCCCGATGTGATTCGACTGCTCGCCGCCCTGCGTTACGCAGCCCATGATCACATCGTCGATGGCGGCCGCATCGACGCCCGTTCGCTCGAGTATCGCATTCAGGCAAATCGCGCCGAGATCGGCCGCGTGCACCGCGGACAAGCGGCCGTCACGTTTTCCGCCGGCGGTGCGAACGGCATCCACAAGGTACGCGTCAGTCACTCGATCTCTCCTCGTCGTCGTGTTTCGGTGGGGCTATGTTCGCAGCTTGCGGACCAGCGCAGACGCTTCGGCCGCTGCGGCAGCGATCGCGTCGAAGTTCCCGGCCGCAATCGCCGCGGCCGGCGTCAGCCAGCTACCGCCGCAGGCGATGACGGCGGGCAACTCGAGAAACTCGGCGAGATTGGCCGCTGTCACCCCGCCCGTCGGCATGAAGCGCAGGTCGCGGAACACCGAGGCGAGCGCTTTGAGCATCGGCACGCCGCCCGCCTGGCTCGCCGGGAAAAACTTCACGGTCCTGAGCCCCATGTTCCAGGCTGCCTGCGCCTCGGTTGCCGTGGCGATGCCCGGGTACACCGGGAGGTCCCTCGACCTCGCTGCACCGACGACGGCTTCGTGCAGACCGGGCGAGACGATGAATTCGGCCCCGGCGTCGGCGGCGATGCCGACCTGCTCCGCATCGAGCACGGTTCCGGCGCCGATGACGGCGCCGGAGACCTCCCCCGCGATGCGCCCGATCGCCTCGGCCGCCGCCGCGGTCCTGAGCGTCACCTCGATGACGGTCAGACCGCCCTCGCACAGCGCTTCGGCCACCGGAACGGCATCATCCGCATGTTCGAGCACCACCACGGGAATGACACCCGCCTTCGCCAGCCGTTCGTCCATTGCCACCGCCACGTCAATCCTCCGGAAACCGACAAGTTATCAATTCCGACACCGGAATGCGGCAATTTCGTGACGCCGCCGCCGACGCAGGCAACCGGGTCGACGCCAATTTCGGTTCTGCACTCACCCGTCGGGTAGCGCCGCCTGCGCGCAGGCGTTAAGTTGCCGGTACCCGAAGCACGAACAGAAAAACACCGATCCCGGGAGTCGCGATGATCAGACGAATCGTTTCATACACCGCCTTTCTCATGCTGTACAGCCCGGCGTACGCCACCGACGATGGGCCTGCCGGGAACCGTGACGTCAAACCGCCATCCGCACACACGATCGCGCTCCAGCAGGCGCTGCGCGAAAGCCTGCCGTTCGACGACCGGCGCGATTTCGACGAGCAGCGGCGCGGCTTTATCGCAGCGCCCGACTACCGGCGCATCACGAGTGACTCCGGCGAGACCGTCTGGGACATCGGCCGGTACGACTTCCTGCTCGAAGGCGAGAACCTGGACAGCATTCATCCGTCGCTCGAGCGGCAGGCGACGCTGAACATGAACTACGGCCTCTACGAAGTCGTTCCGGGCAATATCTACCAGGTCCGCGGCTTCGACCTGTCGAACATGACCCTCGTCAAAGGCGACACGGGATGGATCGTATTCGACGTGCTGCTCGTGCGGGAAACGGCGGCCGCCGCGCTGGCATTCGCGAATGCCGAACTCGGCGCGCGGCCCGTCGTCGCCGTGATCTATTCGCACTCGCATGCGGACCACTTTGGTGGAATTCGCGGCGTCGTCGCCGAAGCCGACGTCGATTCCGGCAAGGTCCCGATCATCGCGCCGCGCGGGTTCATGGAAAACGCGATCGCCGAGAACGTGTACGCGGGCAACGCGATGGCGCGGCGGGCCTCCTACCAGTACGGGCGCGTTTTGCCCGTGGGCCCGTTCGGCCAGGTCGATTCCGCGATCGGGAAAGCGACGGCCAGCGGCGCGCTCGGACTCATAGCGCCGACGCAGACGATCGAACGCGACTTCGAGGAGCACACGATCGACGGGGTGCGCATGGTCTTCCAGAATACCCCGGGAACCGAGGCGCCCGCCGAAATGAACACATGGTTACCGGACCTGAAAGCGTTTTGGGCCGCCGAAAACGTGACCGCGACGATCCATAACGTATATACGCTGCGCGGCGCGCTCGTGCGCGATGCCCTGAGGTGGTCGAAGGGTATCAACGAGGCCTTGTACCGCTTCGGCGGCGAGGCCGAGGTGATGCTCGCGTCACACAACTGGCCGCGCTGGGGAAACGATCGCATCCAGGAAGTCCTGCGCGCGCAACGCGACGCCTACGCGAACCTCAACAACCAGGTGCTGCATCTCGCGAACCAGGGCGTCACGATCAACGAGATCCACAACGAGTACCGGGTACCCGAGAGCCTCAGTCAGCAATGGTCGGTGCGCCAGTACCACGGCTCGGAGTTTCACAACTCACGCGCGGTCATGAATCGCTATCTCGGCTACTGGGACGGCAATCCGGCGACGCTCGTGCCCCTGTCCCCCGCCGATTCGGCGCCGCTTTACGTCGAGATG
>JBFISV010000317.1:0-3336 GCA_041608415.1 Woeseiaceae bacterium | reverse complement strand
GTCATACACTGCGCCGGTGAACAGGCGGCGTCAATGCCAACTGCGAGGTGTGGGCGTAGCACCGCTATGACCCTGGCCCGCAACGCGGTGATGATGCCGTCTGTTCACTTGTATTCCGTGTTTTCGGCCGGGCGGCGCCACGCGGCCTGGCCAGGACGCAAGCCATCGGGAACCTGCCTTGTCAGCGCACGACTTTCTCGAGGACCTGCGTAGGCGTATCGGTGTCGCGGTAATAGCCGTGGCGCAGTGACATTTCTTTGAACGCGGCGTCACGTTCTTCCTCGGTCGCGTACCAAAGCAGACGCTCCCAATCGTCGCCGAGAATCGTTCTGAGCGTGTCGGCGGGCGGCAGCGTTACGCGGATGCCGAAGCGTCGATCCTGCCCGGCTTTGTCGGGCTCGACGAGATTGTGTATGTGGCAATAATCCACGCGACCGGCCTTGGAATGACTGAGCGAGCGGCAGTATAACCGAAGTTTCGACGCTCAACTTTGGCGTCCCCGGTCCGCGGCGCCTTCGCGATCGGACCAGCGCAGGAGGCGGCGCGTGACGAACAGGTACAGAGGCTTGCCGGTTTTCATCCACACCCGGGCAGGTAAGGACGGATTGTCGAGGATGCGTTGCTCGCGAGCCGTCAAATCAGCCGGGCAGTAGGTTCGCTTGTGTTTCAGCAGGTGACGGATGTCGTCGTAGGCGAGTGTGCGAAACAGCCGGCCGCGGCGCAAAAACAACCCGGCCAGCTGAAAGTCGATGAATGCCGGCTCGCGTGCCTCGGTGACCAGGATGTTCGGCTCCTTGGCGAGATCGTTGTGGACGATGCCGGCGCGGTGCAATCGCCGCAGCCGCCTCGCGGCATGCCTGAAGAACGCCGCGTCCCGGGGACGCGCCTCGTGCAGGGGCGCTCCGTTGATGAATGTGCGCTCGAGTTGATCCGTACTTTGCGAAATCAGTTGCGGCACCCCCGGCAGGCCCTCGAGCGTGGCAAGAATCCTCGCTTCCCGGCGCAGCAGCGCGCGCGCTAGCCAGCGCAGCCAGGGCCGGGCGGAGTTCGTGTCGCGCATGATCGCGCCGCCGCTGTCGCGAGGCCTGAAGTGAACTTCGCCGAACAGGTCTTTCTTGAGCAGTTTGGCTGCGTTCATGACAGATACCCGCGCGCGCCGCGCTTTTGCTGGCGCGAGGCGCGGAAAATGCAGAGAATACACGAGCGCAGGTCAGCAAGGGTCGATATGTCCGAGAACCCGGACGAACAATCGCCGGAAGAGAGCGGCAGCGGCGACGCAACGGGCGAATTCTTCAGCGTGGGGACGCCGCTGCAAGCCGTGCGTGCCGCCTATATCAGTCGCCGTGCCGACGATCTGCTGTACGAAGCAGCGCTCGCCGGCCGTTACGCGCACATCATCGCGCCCGATCGAAGCGGCAAGTCGAGCCTGATTTCCGCGACCGCCGCGAGGCTCGAATCGCAAGGCATCAACATCGCGATTCTCGACCTCGAGCAGATCGGCGTTCGGGAGGGCGCCAGGGACGCCGGTCGCTGGTACTACAACGTGGCCTATCGCTTGCTCCGGCAGCTCAGAATTCGCTACGACCTGCAATCCTGGTGGCAGGACAAATCCATGCTCAGCAATCGCCAGCGGCTGCTCGAGTTCTATGCCGAAGTGATTCTGCAGAACGAGCAACGGCAGATCGTCGTATTCCTCGATGCGATACAGTGCATCGGCGAACTGCCGTTCGCCGATCAGCTGCTCGCGAGCGTCCGCTCGGCGCACAATGCCCGCACGACCGACCCGGATTTTTCCCGCCTGACCTTCATCCTGATCGGTGAGTGCGACCCGCTCAGCCTCGTCAACGAACCCGAATATTCGCCGTTCAACGCCACGCAGCCGATTCCGCTCGACGATTTCTCCCGTGAGGACATCGATATTTTTGCGCCGGAATTGAATCTGAGCGCCGACGAAGCGCAGCTTGCGCTCGACCGGATTTATTACTGGACGCACGGTCAGCCGTACCTGACGCAAAAACTCGCCCGCGCGGTCGCGCGCGAGGGCGTTGCGGGTGACGTCAACGACCAGATCGATCGCATCGTCAACCAGCAGCTCGCCGGCCGCGCGGCCCTGCACAGCGAACCGCACATGGGGCACATCCACCGGGAGATCGTCGCGAGCGGCAAGATGACCGAGGCGTTGCTCAATCTCTACGGGAAATTGTGCAAAGGCGTCGACATTGCGACCGACCTCGGCTCCCCGGAGCAGCGCCGTCTGCTCGCGCTCGGCCTGATCGTGGTCGACGAGGCCGGCGATCTCAGAATTCGCAACAAGATTTACGAGGCGGTATTCACGACCCGCTGGGCAAACACGAACCTGCCCCTGCATTGGCGCGCACCGCTCGTCGCCGTTGCCGCGATGCTCGTCATCGCAGCGATACCGCTTTGGTATACGCAGTGGTTGCCGAAGCCGTACGTCGGCCTGCTGACTTCGGCATCGGCGAGCTTGCCGGCGGCGGAGTCGGCGTGGCGCAATCTGCGCTCGTTCCCGGGGCACGCGAAGGACGCCGACCAGCTTTACCGCACGTTCCTCGACGAACGTGCCGCGGCCAGCGATGCCGTCGACGAAATCGAAGCACTGGCGGCAATGGCGGCCGAACTGCCGGATTCCGGGCCGATGCCGAGCCAGCTGCTGGCCGAATTCTGGGACCGGCGGGCGCGCAGTGCGATGCGCGACGAACGGCGCGACGATGCGCTGATCGCATCGCTTCGGTCTCTGGAGCTGTCGACGCCGCGACGCCGAAACCGCAGTTCGATGCTCGTCGGCAACGACTACCCGTTGCTGCTGGCAAGCTCGTCCGGGACGGCGCCGCGGGAATTCACTTTCGATCCGGAAAACCTGATGCTGACGGCCAGCGAGGGCGCGCGCGTCTCGCAGTGGGCGCTCGGCCCCGACGGCCTCACGCGAATCGGCGACTGGTTCATGACGGCACTCGAAGTTACGCCGCTCGTGCGGCGCGTCATAGTTGACCGCGAGGGCCGCGTGGACCGCATCGGCCTTACGCTGAATATCAGTCACCCGCGCATGCTCGACCTGCGCATCAAGATCATCGCGCCATCGGGTCGCGCCGTCGAGATCGATCCCGGTCGCGAGCGTGCATCGAGCAGCGAAGACATTCGCATCCCATCGACCCAGCTCAGCGCATTGCGTGGCGAATCGATGCCCGGGACCTGGAGCCTCAGCGTTCGCGACGAAGCGATCGGTATCTCCGGGCATCTCGTCGGCTGGAACCTGACACTGAACGCGCAGGGGCTCGTCGAGGACTTTCAACGCGGCATCAGCATTCCTGATCCGAT
>JBFISV010000316.1:0-3350 GCA_041608415.1 Woeseiaceae bacterium | reverse complement strand
GGCGATGCCCGCGAGAACGGCCCCCGCCATCGCGACGCCGAATTCCTTCTGGCGACGCTTGCGCTCTTCCTCGCGCCAGGGAAGCAGGTTAATACGTGGCATTAGTCGAAGCTCCTCAGGGCAAGCCCGCACGCAGTAAGAAGTGCGGTTGCGTCTTTGTTCACCCCCTGTGATTTGGCCTTGGAGGAAATTTTCATCTGCCCCAGCGGATCGCCGACCTCGGTCGGGATGCCGACGCGGCTCGAAATCACGTTCGCGATGCCCGGTATATTGGCGCAACCGCCGCAAACCAGGATCATGTCCGGCTGTTCACGCCCGCCGCCCGATGCGAGATAGAACTGCAGTGAGCGACTGACCTGCTGGGTCATGTCGTCGATAAACGGCTCGAGGACCTCGGGCTGGTAGTTGCTCGGCAGTCCGCCCTGCTTCTTGGCGCGGCCTGCGTCTTCCATCGACAATCCGTAAGTGCGCATGATTTCTTCGGTGAGCTGCTGCCCGCCGAAGTTGAAATCACGCGTGTAGACCACTCTCAGATCCTGCAACACGCTGAACGTCGTCGATGACGCACCGATATCGACGACGGCAACCGACTGGCCGATACCCCCATCCGGTATCTGGTGGCTCAACAGCGCACAGGCATTCTCGAGCGCGAACGCTTCGACGTCGACGACCTGCGCCTGCAGCCCCGCGGCATTGACTGCCGCCTGTCGCTGCTCGACGTTGTCCGTGCGCGTCGCCACGAGCAGCACGTCGAGGAGCTCCGGATCCTTTTCGTTGGGACCGATGATCTCGTAATCGAAGCTGACTTCCTCCATGGGAAACGGGATGTACTGGTCAGCCTGGATTTCGACCTGGCCCTCGAGGTCCCGTTCGGATAATGTCGAGGGCATCTGGATGATCTTCGTGATCGCCGCGTCGCCGCTGATAGCGACCGCGACGTCGGTTGCTTTGGCGCCGGCGCGCTTGACCGCACGACGGATTGCTTCGCCGACGGCCTTGGCATCGACGATGGCTTTTTCGCTTACGGAACTCGGCGGCGTCGGTTCCGCGGAATACGACTCGACACGATAGCGCTTGCCGCTTTGCGACAGTTCGATCAGTTTCACCGACGAAGTCGTGATGTCGAGGCCCAACAGCGGTTGAGATTTCTTTCCGAAAAACACTATTTTTCCTTTTGAGTCGGTGAGTTGCGAGCTGAACCTTGGTTCGGTTTGAGCAAATCGATTTAACTATATATCAATAAAATGTTAAATAAAACGTGACTTTGTTCACGAACCCGGCCGCGCATGGTACTTCGCTTGCTGTCGACTGGTCTGTGAACTGGTCGGCGGGTCGGAGTGAGACTTGGGAACGCCGGTATTTTCGGCTTTTCCCGGGCCCGGCCGGGCCAAAGTCGCGCCCGGCGTTGCGGGCCAGGCATTCCCGTAGCTATCATCGGGCCCGCGGGCGGGCGGCAACAGCGGTGCCTGCCCCGGGAAAGCCACATTCCGAGCACCAGACTGACACCACACTCTTCTTACATGGCAGGGTAAAGCGCCCGGTAATTCGGCGCGTTGGCCCCCAGACGCGGCGACTATGCAACAGACATCGACGACAGGCAAAAGGAAACGCCGCAGTGCGCGCCGCCGGCTGTTGCGGCTTGCCATCGTCCTGGCAGGCCTCGGCACGGCGACGGCGATCGGCGTTACGGCCGGCGTCATCGGCGCCTATTACTACGTCGAACCGGGTCTGCCCCGGGCCGAGACGATTCGCGACATACCCCTGCAGATTCCGCTCAGGATCTTCTCCCGCGACGGCCACCTGATTTCCGAGATCGGGCAGCGGCGCCGGGTGCTGATTGACTACGGCGATGTCCCGCCGCACGTCGCCAACGCATTTATCGCAGCCGAGGACCGTCGTTTTTTCGAGCATCCCGGCATCGACTATCGCGGCATCCTGCGCGCACTGATACAGATCGCCTCGACCGGCAGCATCGAGTCCGGCGGTTCGACACTCACGCAGCAGCTCGCTCGTGACTACTTCCTGACGCGCGAGCAGAAGTTCGCTCGCAAACTGCGCGAAGCGTTCCTGGCTTACAAGATCGAACAGCAGTTCAGCAAGGAGCAGATACTGGCGCTGTTCCTGAACAAGATGTTCTTTGGCCAGCGCGCCTATGGCGTCGCCGCCGCAGCCCAGGTGTACTTCGACAAGCGTCTCGAAGACATCAACGTTGCCGAAGCCGCCACGCTCGCGGGCGTGCTGCCAGCGCCGTCGCGTTACAACCCGGTGCGCAGCGTCGAGAACGCGACAAGGCGGCGCAGCTATGTACTCGGCCGCATGCGAAATCTCGACTTCATCTCGAAGCAGGAATTCGACGAGGCGATGGCTTTCCCGATGCAATCCAGGCTGCACGGCGCCGCGATCGAACTCACCGCCGACTACGTCGCCGAAATGGTCCGGCGCGAGATGCTGAAACGCTATGGTGAAGAGACGTACACGGCCGGCTTCCAGGTCGTAACCTCGCTCGATTCGCGGCTGCAGCTGGCGGCGAACTATGCGCTCAAGAACGGCCTGCTCGAATTTACGCGCCGCCGCGGCTATCGCGGCCCAATCGGGCATCACGAACTCCCGGGGGAACTGCTCGAAACGCCGTTTGCGGACTGGCCGACGGCAATCCTGGACGACTTCGAACGCTACGTGCCGGACGGGCTGGCCGTAGCACTCGTGACACACCTCCACGACGACGACAGTGCGAGCGTGCGGTTTCGCGACGGCAGCGAGGTCAGCGTGCCCTGGTCCGGCATCGGCTGGGCGAAACCGTTTATCGATCGCGCCACGACGGGACCGGACCCGGAATCCGTAGCGGACGTCCTGCGCGTCGGAGACCTTATATATGTCATGCCGACGGCGGCCGGCAGCTGGGCGCTCGCGCAGCTACCCGACGCACAGGGGGCCGTCGTGTCGGTCGACCCGCGCGATGGCGCCATCACCAGCCTCACGGGCGGCTTCGACTTCGCGACGAGCAAATTCAATCGCGCCGTACAGGCGTACCGCCAGCCCGGCTCTTCGTTCAAGCCGTTCATCTATTCCGCGGCGCTCGAGCAGGGCAACACGCCCGCGACGGTCATACTCGACGCGCCGGTCGTGATCAATTCGTCGGAGCTCGAAGCCGTCTGGCGGCCCATCAATTACAGCGGCCGGTTTTACGGCCCGACGCGCATGCGCGAGGCGCTCGTGCGTTCGCGCAACCTAGTCTCGGTGCGCCTGCTGCTGTTCGAGACCGGCATCGGCAATGCCGTTCGGCACATTGCCAGGTTCGGCTTCGGCGATGCGGCCCTGCCGCGCAACGGTTCGCTCGCGCTGGGCGGCGG
>JBFISV010000315.1:0-3352 GCA_041608415.1 Woeseiaceae bacterium | reverse complement strand
GCGGATAGTTGCTCGTGCCGTCCACGACGAGCGCCTGTATTTCCACCAGCAGCGCGCGGCTGCCCTCCCAGGTCACCGAAACGAGGCTGCCGGGCTCCGCGGCCGACTCGTGCGAGAGGAAAATCGCCGAGGGATTCCGGACTTCGCGAAAGCCGCGTTCGGTCATCGCGAAAACGCCCATCTCACCGCTCGCCCCGAAGCGATTCTTGACGGACCGAATCATCGTGTAACGGCTCGACGGATCGTTCTCGAAATACAGGACCGTATCGACCATGTGCTCGACGACCCGCGGACCCGCGATCGCACCCTCTTTGGTAACGTGGCCGACGATGAAAACGGACACTTCCCGATGTTTCGCGAACTGCACGATGCGGCCGACGCAGGCTCGAAGCTGTGCGACGGAACCGGCCGCCGACGGCAGCTCGTTGCTGGTCATCGTTTGCATCGAGTCGATGACGAGAATCTTCGCGCCGGCCTTGGACGCTGCGTCGAGGACGAGTTCGAGCGAGGTCTCGGCGAGCAGGCTCAACGCCGCATGTTCGAGGCCGAGGCGGCGGGAACGCTGCCCGATCTGGCGCAGCGACTCCTCGCCCGTGGCATAGCAGACGGGGACTTCGGCGGGCAGTGACGCCGACACCTGTTGCAGCAACGTGGACTTCCCGACGCCGGGGTCGCCGCCGAGCAGCACGACGGCGCCCGCAGCGAGGCCGCCACCGAGAACGCGGTCGAATTCCGCGAAGCCGGTCGCGTAGCGCTCCCCGAGATCCTCGAGCACCTCCGACAGGTCTGTTGCGGGCCGCGACGATGCGGGCCGCGCGGCGGCCGCAAGCTCGGTTTTCGCCAGCGTATTCCAGGCGGCACAATCCGGACATTGCCCGGCCCATTTGACGCTGTGCGCGCCGCATTCCGTGCAGACGTACGCGATTTTCACGCGCGCCATCGAATTTCCTCAATAAGCTACTGTTTTCTGTCGTTTTTCTGGACGTATAGGTCCGCCGGCGACGGCCGCGCGGCGGGCGCGTCCCGCCGCCGCAAAAGCCAAGCATAGCAGGGCCTCGAACCCTCTTATGACATAAAAATGCCAACCCATTCTCATAATCTTTTGTTGCGTTTTCCTATACTTCCGGCCACGGAAGCTAGGACTGGCAACGCTATTGATGGCGAACAGACTGAAACGCAATCGTATGATCGCGCTCTCGTTTGCGAGTGTGCTGCTGGTGTTGATTTACGGCCCGCTGGCCCAGTGGTTCGTCGTCGCGGATCGCTTTCTGTACGACGTATTTGCCGCGCGCCTGCCCCATCAGTCATTGAATGATTCGTTCATCGTGAGTATCGACCCGGCAAAAGACCACGGCGAGAAAACCCTGGATCTGTACGGCGAAATCCTTGCAAAACTCGTCGCGGCGGACGTCGGCCGCATCATTATGCCCGATCCTCCGGCGATCGCGGCCGACCGGCTGCCGCCCTGGGTCGCCGCGCTGAGCGCGACGACGCCGGTCTACGTACCATCCGGCCATCCGCTCGAGAAATTCGCGAGCCAGAGCGGCTTCGTGCAACTGCACCCCGATTCCGACGGCGTTCTCAGGGAAGCGGCCCTGTGGCAGCTCGACGATGGCATCATGACGCCGTCTCTGCCGCTCGCGATCGCTTTCGCGAGCAGCGAGCTCGAGGCTGGCCACAGGCTGGCCAGCGCCGAGGTCACGATGTTTCTGTCGAACTACCGTGAACTTCCGCGCATCGACGTCGACGACCTGATCTTCGACCGCATCAACTTGAGGTCGCTGGTCGGGCATACGGTATTTCTGGATACAGCGCCGCCTTTGAGCGGCGCCGTTGCACGCTTGCCGTCCGGTCAATACGCGACGCATTCTGAAATCACGGCCGCGTTGCTGGCCGACGTAGAGTTCGATCGCGCCATTGTCGCGCCGCCCTGGGCCAAGGCCCTGGAATGGCTCGTGCCGGTCCTGCTCGCGATCATCGCCGTGCTGTTGATGCCGGAGCGCTCGCGACGCGACATCGCGATTCTGGCCGCGACGGTCGTCGCGGCCATTATGCTTATCGAGGCGCTGGCGCTGCTGTTGTTGCATATTCGTCTCGACCTCGGGCGCGCCATAGTCGTCTTTGCCGGCGTTTCGATTCTGAGTATCTGGCTCGTCGTCGACAGGAAGAAGGCCTCGCTGAACGCCTTCAAGCGAGGCGCCGACTTCCTGTCCGCGGGCCGCCTCGAACCGGCGTTTGCGGAGCTGCGCCGCTGCCCGCCTTCCGAAACACTGGCATCGATGATGTACAAGCTGTCACTCGCCTTCGAGCAGCAGGCGAAGCCCGAACGAGCCGAGGCGGTTCTCGAATGGATGAAGCGCACGCAGAGCAGCATCATGGCCGAAGAGAGCAACGCGAAAAAAACGGCGGGCATTCCGCAGCGGCTCGGCCGTTACGTCATCGAGCGGCGCATCGGCCGCGGTGCGATGGGCGCGGTCTATCTCGCCAAGGACCCGCGCATCAACCGGTCGGTCGCGTTGAAGGCCATACCGATCTCGGACGAATTCGAAGACGAGGAACTCAAGGAAGCCAGATTGCGGTTCTATCGCGAGGCCGAGTCGGCCGGCCGGCTCACGCATCCGAATATCATTACGGTATACGATGCGGGCGAAGACAAGGGACTGGCGTACATCGCCATGGAGTACGTGCCGGGCATCGCGCTCAAGGATTTCACCAGCCCGACCAAGCTGCTGGCGCCGAAGCGTGCGCTCGACCTCTGCGCCACGACCGCCGAGGCGCTGGACTATGCGCATAATCAGGGCGTCATACACCGCGACATCAAGCCTGCGAACCTGATGTACAACCCGAAGGAAGGTTCGCTCAAAATCTCCGATTTCGGCGTTGCGCGATTGACGGACAACAACAAGACCAAGACCGGCATCGTCCTCGGCACACCGATGTACATGTCGCCCGAGCAGCTCGGCGCCGAGGAACTCACAGGACTCTCGGACTTGTTTTCGCTTGGTGTTACCCTATACGAGCTGTTGATTGGCGAAGTCCCGTTTCAGGCGACGAACATAGCTGTGCTAATGACGAAAATAACGACCGAGGAGGCTCCTCCGCTCTCGAATCGCAGAGCAGGCATTCCAGCGAGCGTGGATGCAGTACTGGCAAAAGCAATGTCCAAGCGTCCCGAGAACCGTTTTTCCTGCGGTGCCGAAATGGCGATAGCCTTGCGTAATTGCGCCCGGTATACCTAGGGAGACTCTGATTAATTCGCGTCGCACACGACGAATGCTAGTCGGGCAAGGTAAGGCGCGAGGAGCGACCTGTACTTTACGTACACGAGTGACGAGCAACGCAGCCTTGCCCG
>JBFISV010000314.1:0-3358 GCA_041608415.1 Woeseiaceae bacterium | reverse complement strand
CGATCCCGGCGCACTGCTGCTCGATACGGCGAAACGGAAACGCTCCGTCATCAGGGAACTCGACGCGCTATGGCCCGCCACCGAGGAATACGCGCGCCTGCTCGCGCGTCGAGCGGAGATCGCGGCCTCGGGCGAAACGGCGCCGGTACGCGTTCCGCCGGGAGCGCTGCTCAAACCCGGGCAGTCGAACGATCGTGTCATCCTGCTCAAGCAGCGGCTCATGGGCCCGGGGGAGTATACGCCGCTCTATGATGACGGCCTGCTTGCCGAGGTCACGGCCTTCCAGCGCGCCGCCGGTCTCGAGCCGGACGGCATCGTCGGCGAGAATACGCTCGAGGTCCTCAACGCGACGCGCGATTCGTGGCTCGATCGCATCGATGCCAACCTCGAACGCTGGCGCTGGCTGCCGCGCGAGACGCCGCAGACCTACCTGCGGGTCAATATCGCCGCGTTTACTCTGCGCGCGATCGAGGACGGCCGCCCGGCGTTGTCGATGGACGTCATCGTCGGCCAGCCGTATCGGCGCACACCCGTATTCTCGGAGACCGTCAAGTACATGGTCCTGAACCCCTACTGGAACGTCCCTTACAGCATCGCAACCAAGGACAAGCTGCCGCTGCTGAAGGCCAACGCCGCTGCCGAGGCGGCAAAAGGTTACGAAGCGAAGCCGAGCGGCAGCGACGCATTCGTACCGGTCGATGCCCGGGACTGGCAGGGCGTTTCGGCGCGGAGCTTCAACTATCTCTTACGGCAGCGGCCCGGGCCGGCCAATGCGCTCGGACGCATCAAGTTCATGCTGCCCAACCCGTATTCCGTCTACCTCCACGATACGCCGAGTCGCGAACTTTTCGCGCGGCAGGAACGCAGCTTCAGCTCGGGCTGCATCCGGCTGTCGCAGCCCGTACAACTCGCGGAATGGCTGCTGTCGCGCGAGCGCCATCGCGACGCCGGTAAAGTCGAAGCCCTCATCGGCACCGGCGAGACGAGAACCCTCTATCTCGGCAAGCCCGTGCCGACGTATATCGTTTATTTCACGGCGTTTTCGCTCGAAGACGGCGAAGTCACCTTTCGCCGCGACATATACGGGCGGGATCGCGTGCTGATTGCGGCGCTCAAGGGTCTTCAGCCATGATCGGGCGTGTGCGAGCCGTGTTGCTGGCCTGCCTGCTCATCGCCTCGTTTCCGGCATCGGCCTGGGATCAGTCGCGGCTGTCGGTGCCCGCGATGGTCAACGGCCACGTCATCCCGTATCCCGTCTTCGCGATATTCGTCATGCCCGGCTCTAGCATCAGCGCGGGCTTCGTCGATGCAGCAGGCGGTGCCACGATGACGCTCGCAGGCCGGGACGTCGACAGCGAGGACGGGCTCGTCAGGGTAGCGGACAAACCCGGGCTCGAAGTGCTCGAAATTCGCAACACGGCGTCCGGCGAAATCTGCAGGATCAACGTGTTCACGCTCGTGCCCGCGACGAGCGTAGGCCGGGACACGCGCCTCAACGGCTATCACATCGGCCGCTACCCGTCCGAGCCGCTCCGGGGCCTCGATATATACCTGCCGCCGCAGGGATTCGTCGAAGTCACGGAGGAAAATGCCGGCACGCGTGTGTCGCCGAACTTCACGCTCGGCGAGTTCGTGGCAAAACAGGCGTCCGGCTATCCAAAGTACCTCGTGCTGCGCTCTTCGCTTCTGCTCAAGCTCGAAAACATCCTCGCAAGCCTCAATGAGGCCGGTCACGAAACAGGCGGCTTCGTGATCATGAGCGGTTACAGGACGCCGTTCTACAACCGCGCAATCGGCAACGTCCCGTACAGCCGGCACGTCTGGGGCGGCGCCGCCGATTTTTACATCGACGAGGACCCCGCCGACGGGCGCATGGACGACCTCAACGGTGACGGCCGCGTCGATCGCAAGGACGCGCGCTGGCTGGCCGCCTTCATCGAGGACATGTCGAAAAAGGGCGCGTTCGGACCGCGCGTTGGCGGCATCGGCGTGTACGGCAGCACGTCGGCACACGGGCCGTTCGTGCACGTCGACGTGCGGGGAACCAGAGCGCGCTGGTAGCACCAAGCCGCGGACCCGGCTGCCGGGCGCCGCCGGTACGAATGTCCGCGTCACCTCGTCGCGTGCGAGTCGTCATCGACCCAATGAGTCGATCGCAAGCGCTCGTGCATAATGGCCGCTGGTTTGGATCACTCGGCGAATCAGGTGGCGACAGGCACACGCGAACTTTTCGGCACGCGCCTTGCGACGATACTGACGATGATCGGCGTTGCCGTGGGCCTCGGCAACGTGTGGCGCTTTCCCTACATGATGGGGCAGCACGGCGGCAGCGCATTCCTGTTTGTTTATATCCTGTTCGTGCTCGTCTTCGCGATACCCGCCATAACGGCCGAGTGGTCGCTCGGCCGCTTCGCCCGCCACGGCCCGATCGGAGCGATGCAATTGGCGTTCGGCCGCCGCGGCCGCTGGATCGGCTACCTGCTCGTGCTGACCGTTTTCATTGCGAACTCCTACTATGTCGTCATCGTCGGCAACGTCGCGTTCACGGCGTATTTCGCGCTGGCGTCGGGATTCGCGCCCGCTACGATTCCCGCCTACGGGGATGCGCTGGCCGACGGTGCACTGCAGGCGCTGGTGAGCACGGCGGTCATCGTCGCAGCCATGGCGGTCATCCACCGCGGCATCAGCGGCGGCATCGAGCGTGTCAGCAAACTGTTCGTACCGCTGTTCGGCGTCATGATCGTCACGCTGATCGTCATGGCCTTGCGCTTGCCGGGCGCAGCATCCGCGCTCGGCGAATTCCTGCGCCCCGACTTCTCGCAGCTGACCGCGACGAGCCTGTTCGCGGCACTCGGGCAGGCGTTTTTTTCCCTGAGCCTGGGCGGCACGTTCTACGTCGTGTACGGCAGTTATTTGCGCGACGACGTCGACATACCGAGAACGGCGCTCGCCACGGGACTCGGCGACGCCGGCGCCGCGCTGCTGGCCGCCATGTTCATCGTGCCGACGGTACTGGCACTGGGCCTCGACCTGCAGGCCGGCCCGCGGCTGATTTTCGACACGCTGCCGCGCATGTTTGCAGAGATTCCCGCGGGCCGGGTCATCGGCAGCGTGTTCCTCGTCGGGCTCTGGATGATGGCGTTCCTGTCGACGATAGCGGCGTTTCAGGTCGTGGTTGCCGCATTGACGGACAGCTTCGGCCTGTCGCGGACCCGGGCCGTTCTCACCGTCGGCGTCGTTGCGGCCGCCGCCATGCTTCCCTCGGCGCTGCACCCGGAGATCATCGGCACGCTCGATCTCGTCTTCGGCTCCGGCATGCAGATGCTCGGCAGCGGGCTCACGATCCTCGCGCTGTTCT
>JBFISV010000313.1:0-3363 GCA_041608415.1 Woeseiaceae bacterium | reverse complement strand
GCAGTAGGTCTTCAGTTTCTTGCGCAGCGTGCCGCGGTTGATGCCGAGAATTCCGGCGGCCTGGCTCTGATTGCCGTCCGTGTAGTCCATGACGGCTTTGAACAGGGGGCGCTCCACCTCGCCGAGGACGAGATCGTAAAGATCGCCGGGCCGATCGCCGTGCAGGCAGGCGAAGTAGTTTTGCAGCGCATCTTCGGTGTGTTGGCAGAGCGACTTCTTGCTCTTCGAGGTTCTGAGTTCTTTGCCGTTATTCGAAGTTTTTGAGGGCACGTTTGTCAATCCTAAGCGAATGCTCGTCATCATGAGACGAGCGAGTCTCCCATCGCTGTTTCGCAACTACGCCGCCATAGAAATACCCACGTCCGGACGATCGAAGTATTCCTGCGTCAGTCGAAGTTGTTCCCAAGCATTATCGACACGCACGACCTGATGACGGAATTCGTCTGCGTTTGCGAGATTGTCGCAATACCAGGCCAGGTGCTTTCGAGCCACCCGAACCCCCGCTTGATCCCCATAAAACCGGTGTAATTCGTTCAGGTGGCCGAGCATAATATCACGCAATTCCGGTAAAGCTACTTGCGCGACATCATTGTTTGCGTTTAGTCCGAGTTTAAGTTGCCGAAAGATCCAGGGGCGTCCCAACGCGCCACGGCCTATCATCAAGCCGTCAACATTAGTTAGGCGCAAAACTTCAAGCGACTTCTCCAAAGACGCGATATCGCCATTCGCAATAACCGGTATATCGACGCTCTCCTTGATGCGCGCGACGGTTTCGAATTCCGCATCGCCGCGGTAACGGCAGGCGCGCGTGCGACCGTGAACGGCAAGTGATTGAATTCCGGCGTCTTCGGCAATGCGCGCGATCGTGACGCCGTTGCGATGCTCCGGGTCCCAACCGGTTCGTATCTTGAGCGTTACCGGAACATATACGGCGGCGACGACCGCGCGCAGGATCTCGCGCACGAGTGGCTCGTCCCGCAACAGCGCCGAGCCGGCGAGCTTGCGGCACACCTTGCGCGCCGGGCAGCCCATGTTGATGTCGATGATCTGTGCGCCGCGATCCACGCAGGCGCGCGCGGCCAGCGCGAGCTGCCGCGGTTCGGACCCCGCGATCTGCACGGCCACGGGTTCGGCGTCCGGGTCCAGGTCGAGCCGCCGCCGCGACTTCGCGGTCTGCCAGAGGCGGGTGTCGGCCGTCGTCATCTCGGAGGTCGTCATACCTGCGCCGTAACGCCGGCAGAGTGCGCGGAACGGCTTGTCGGTGACGCCCGCCATCGGCGCGAGCACGAATGGGCTCGGCAGGGTGAAGGGGCCTATTTTGAGCGGGCTTCTGTCCACCGCGACATTGTAGCGGGCACGGCACACCGGGTCAGGCGAATCGCAGCCGGCCGCGATCCGCGGTACAGGGATTCGGAGCCGTGAAATGCGCCCCGCCGTCCTCGCGCCAGCGGCGGTTCTACCTGAAGTCCTCGATGGCGCAGTGCAACACGCCGTCCGCCCGACGGTAGCAGACGTTCAGTTTGAAGCCGGTTGCCTCTTCGGCCGGTGACGCGATGGAAATTTCGGCATTGAACGTGCCGCCGGCGGGGATGAGCGCGTCTGCATCGATCGTGGCCGGCAGATAGTCGGCAGGCTCGACCGCTCTGCTGCCGATGATCGCTTCGAAGCGGTCGGTCAGCGCCACATTGATGACAGGATACGGCAGCGGTCGCGAAGAACGGTTACCGACGCGCGAGTAGATCGTCAGCACGCCGCCATCGGCACCCGCCGCCGCGCTCTCGCTCGTACCCTGACCGTCGGCAGGCTCTGACGAGCTGTCCGCCTGCCCGGTGCTGCCGCGCGTGACCTCGAAGCGCCACCCGTGCACGTCCCAGTTCGGCGTAATCGGTGCGCCGAGCGTGCGATAGAGCGGGCCGATCACCTTGCGAAATTCGGGGATCGTCGCGAGTTCCGCGCGTGACTGGTGCAGCCATTGTCCGGCCAGCAGCACGGTCAGCACGGCGATACCGGCAATGCCGAAAACGCTCCTTCGGCGGCCGGGTTCCTCGAGCGCCGCGAGCTGTCCCCTGAAGCTTTGTTTCGCCAGTTCGAAAAGGCCCGATTCATCGGCGTCGCGGGTCGACTCGGGCGGACTTTCCGCCGCTTCCTGGTCCAGCACCGTGCGCACCGTGTCACCCTCCATGATGATCGTCTCGATGCCCGGGCTGGTCTTGTGCACACCCCATGTTTCTTCGCCAAGAAACGGTTCTGCGGCGGGGGCAATGGTGGAGGTAAAGCCGTCTTCGTCTTCGCTGGCGACGTCCATGAGGTCCTCATCGATGAGCTGATCGATCGATTGATCGCCCATTGCTGCCGCCGTGACGGCAAGCTCGGGAATGTCCTCCTCGTCGGCTGCCGGAACGTCCTCGACGTCGGCCGACTCGCGCGCAACGGTTTCGTCGAACACGGATTCGTCGAGCAACTCGCCCCATTCCTTCGGATCGCCGAAAGCGATATCGACGGGATCGCCATCCTCATCGTCTTTCTCATCGTCGCCGGAGTCCTCGTCAACGTCATCGTCCGGCTTCGCCGCTGCCTCGTAGTCCGCCTGCGCCATCGCCTCTTCGTCGCTGTGCCCGGGCACGCCCGTGTCGTCGTCGAAGCGCACGTCTGCATCGACCAACGAGTCGTTGTCGATCGCCTCGCCGGCATCGGCGCTTTCCGAGAAGACCTCTGTCGCATCGACCTGGCTCGGCGTGGCCGTCAGAAATTCGTCGACCTCGGCAGGAGCGTCGTCGAGGAACTCGTCGATCCGCGCCGCGCCGGCATCGGCACTGAGTTCGGCGTCGACCGGCGTGTCGAGGGCGAGAAATATGTCCGAGTCCTCGTCGCCGGCGAATTCCTCGCCATCGTCCAGGAGCAGCTGCCACTCGACGCCCGTGTCCTTGAGACGGACCTCGGGGCCGGCCAGTTTGTCGAGCGTCCTCAGGAGTTCCGCGCGCTCGTCGGCCGCGACCGTTGGCGCGGCTGCCGCGCTTTTCGTCTGCTCCGATGCGGGCCGGGTCTCGGACAGAAAAAAAAGTGCGTCGAAGGCAGTGCCGCAGCCACCGCAGCGAACCTTGCCGGAAGCCTGCTTCAGAATCCTGGCGTTCACCCGGAACGCCGTGGCGCAATTTGGACACCGCGTGTACATTCGCTAGCTGTCTCTTCGCCGGCCGCTTACGATCGCCCACGCCTGGTCGTTCCGCGAACGCAGCGCGGTCGGCTCGAATCGAATCCACGGGCTGTAAGCCGCCCGAACTTCCTCTGCCTGGTCCGAGAGTATGCCTGACAGCGCCAGTTCGCCACCGGCACGAAGCCGTGCCGCGATCGACGGCGCCAGCT
>JBFISV010000312.1:0-3372 GCA_041608415.1 Woeseiaceae bacterium | reverse complement strand
GGCTACGGCCGGCATACAGAACAAGGAGGCGCTTGATTTCGGAGCACTCCGCCGCCCGTCAATCCAGATCCGGAGGAGGTCCCTCTACATCAGGGACTGAAAGACGAAGGTGCGCGACCGGCCTAGTGGCGGGATTTTTCGAGTCGGCGGTACTCGTGCAGCAGGGGCTCGGTGTAGCCGTTCGGTTGCTCTGTTCCCTTGAAGACCAGATCGCAGGCGGCTCGGAAGGCAATACTGTTATCGAAATCGGCGGCCATCGGCGAGTAAACCGGATCCGCCGCGTTCTGCTCGTCGACGATTCTCGCCATGCGGCGGAGGGTCTCCGTGACCTCTGCCTCGCTGCAAACGCCGTGGTAGAGCCAGTTCGCGATGTGCTGGCTGGAAATGCGCAGGGTCGCGCGATCCTCCATCAACCCCACGTCGTTGATGTCCGGGACTTTGGAACAGCCAACGCCCTGGTCGATCCAGCGAACGACGTAGCCGAGAATGCCCTGCGCGTTATTGTCGAGCTCGGCCTGGATCTCTTCGGGTGCGAGTGCCTGCGGATCGCCGAAAGGCGGTTTCAGCAGGTCGTCGCGGCTCGCGACGGCACGTCGCGCGATCTCGCGCTGCCGCGCGAATACGTCGACATAGTGATAATGCATCGCGTGCAGGGTCGCCGCCGTCGGCGACGGCACCCAGGCGCAGTTTGCGCCGGCTTCGGGGTGCGCCTGTTTCGTCTGCATCATCTGCAGCATCTCGTCGGGCTTCGGCCACATTCCCTTGCCGATCTGGGCTTTGCCCGGCAGCCCGCACCGCAGGCCCACGTCGACGTTGCGATCCTCGTACGCGTTGATCCACGTCTGTTGCTTGATCGCCTCCTTCGGCAACATGGGGTGCGCCAGCATGCTCGTGTGAATTTCGTCGCCGGTACGGTCGAGGAAGCCCGTATTGATGAACACGAGTCGATGCCTGACCGCGCGTATGCACTCCTCGAGGTTGACCGACGTGCGGCGCTCTTCGTCCATGACGCCGATCTTGAGCGTGTAGCGATCGAGACCGAACAGGTCCTCCACCGACGCGAACAGCCGGTCGGCGAATGCCGCTTCCGCCGAACCGTGCATTTTCGGCTTCACGATATACAGGCTGCCGGTGCGGCTGTTCGAGAGACGGTTCTCGCCACGAAGGTCCGAGAGCGCGCAGGCCGTCGTCATGACCGCATCCAGTATGCCTTCGAAGACCTCGTTGCCGTCGTCATCGATGACGGCGTCGGTCGTCATCAGGTGGCCGACGTTGCGCACCAGCATGAGGCTGCGCCCCGGAAGCTTGAGCGACTCGCCGCCGGGCGCCGTATACTCCCGGTCGGGCGCGAGCTCGCGCGTCTGTTCCCTGCCGCCCTTGGTGAAGCTCGCCGCGAGCGTGCCGCGCATGAGACCGAGCCAGTTGCGATAGACCAGCACCTTGTCGTGCGCATCGACCGCCGCGACCGAATCTTCGCAGTCCTGTATCGTCGTAAGCGCGGATTCGAGCACGATATCGCAGACACCGGCCGGCGACGATTTGCCGATCGGGTGGTCGGGATCGATCCGGATTTCGATGTGCAGACCGTTATTCCCGAGCAGTATGGTCCTCTTCTGCGACGCTCGCGAAAATCCTTTGAAGCCGGCTTCTTTCTCGAGTGTGGTCGTCGTTCCGTTCTGCAATCGAATGGCGAGTTTTCCTGAGCCGTCCGCCTCCTCGATGCCGTAGTCTGCGACGTCTGCATGCCTGCCGGTCGCCAACGGCACGACGTCATCGAGAAAGTTCGCGGCATACTCGATGACACGCTCGCCGCGCCGGGGATTGTAGGTACCGCCCGCTTCACAGCCATCGTCATCCGGGATGACGTCGGTGCCATACAGCGCATCGTACAGGCTGCCCCATCGCGCATTGGCGGCATTCAGCGCGAACCTGGCATTGCTGACCGGAACGACGAGCTGCGGGCCGGGGATGGCCGCGATTTCCGGGTCGACGTTCGCGGTGTCGATCTCGAAGGCATCGCCGGGCGCTTCGAGATAGCCGATATCGGCAAGCAGGCGGCGATACGCGGCCGCATCCCAGTCACGGGCGGAGTGATTTCTGCAATACGCATCGATGGCCGCCTGCATCTCGTCACGCACCTCGAGCAGGCGCCGGTTCTCCGGGGTCAGCGCTGCGATCAATGCTTCGAGATCGAGCCAGAACCGTGGCGCGTCCAGGCCGAGATCGGGCAGGACCTCCGATTCGACGAACTTGCGGAACTGCGGGTGTACGTTCAGCGGCATTAATTCAGGTGCTCGTCCATGGCGTTTTCGATTCCGGAACGAATCTGGGCTTCGAGAAACATCAGCGCGAGGCCCAGCCTGAGTTCGACAAGCACGGTATGTTCGTCGACGGCTATGTGCCCGTTTATCCCGTTGCCGGCGACGTGCAGATCGTCGCCGCGCCAGTCGGCCCTCACGCTGAAGCGCTCATGCAACTTGGCCGCAACGCCGTCGATTCGCTTTTTCGCCTCGTCGAGGCCCAGGTCATGATGTTTCTTCAATCGCATCCGGGGCTGATTCCCGTTCCGTCCGGAGTGTGGCCACGCGGCATCGGCCTTACGATAGCACCCATCAACGCACGACGAAACCGTGCGAAGGGCCGCTTCCGACGGCCGAACCTGCTGCAAACGCCGCCGCGAAGCATTGCGGCGAACAGCTGGCGCCCGGACAAGGGAATCGGCGCGTAACAATCGTTCACAATCGCGCTTGCGGCTGTCGCGTAAGCTTGTCCGGGCCGGAGAGCTTCCGGCCCATCGATTGCAGGAGAAAACTATGGATTTCAAGAACCTCGCGACGCAGATCGTGATGAGCAGGGTCGGCGGCGCCGAAAATTCGGGCAATGCCCGCGAGGCACTCGACGCGCTCGTTGCCGGCAGCGGCGGCTTCGATCTCGGCGAGATCGTGGGCAAATTTCAGGGCTCGGGCGGCGCCCTTGCCGATGCCGCGAAATCATGGCTCGGCGACGGTGCCAACGAGTCGATCTCGACCGCCCAGCTCCAGGATGCGATCGGCGCGGACAAGATCGAGGCGTTCGCGAACAAACTCGGCGTCGACCGCGAGACAGCCGGGCAGAAGCTGACCGAAATTCTCCCCGAGCTCGTCGACAGGAGCAGCCGGGGCGGCGATTTATTGAGCTCGGCCGGCGGTCTGCGTGGCCTGGCCGGATTTGCATCGCGATTGTTCAGGAAGTCGGCGTAACGCCGACCGGGCGGCGTATCAGGCGCGATCCAGTATCACGTTGATCAGGGCATCGGCTTCCGCGATCGAGCGCTGCATGTCCGCGATCAGTGTGTCGACGTTCGATGCGATGACCGCCGCCTCGCCTTCGAGG
>JBFISV010000311.1:0-3393 GCA_041608415.1 Woeseiaceae bacterium | reverse complement strand
CTCGTGATGCACGATTTCTGGACGATGCCGGGGGGCATAGAGCGAGCGCACGAGATGCAGAATTTCATCAAGAACATGGGAATCATGGCGGGCCTGCTGGTGTTGTCCGGCGGCAGCGGGGACCTGTCGCCGGCCGGGGACCGGCCGGAGTGACGGCAACTCGGCCGCGGTCGGGATAATCCCGCACGATGCGATATGGCGTCTTTATGGCTGACGGACACACACTCACGGCGGACTTCGATGCGCTCGATGCGGGCGGCTCTCCCGAACGTCCGCCGCGCTTGTGCAGGTCCCGGTCGTGGCGCGCCTGTGCGAGGACTTTGCAGTGGCGGTGGGGCACATGTCTTGCGTGCACGACGCGCCAGAGTGAGCCAGTTACGTGAGCGGTCTCCCGATCATCGACATTGCGCCGCTCGCAAAGTCGGGCGGAACGGCTGCGCTCGCGCGCGAGATCGGCGACGCTTGCCATGCCGTCGGCTTCATGATCGTTCGGGGTCACGGCATCGCCCCGGCGACCGTTTCCCGGATGCGCGATGCCGTCGTCGGGTTTTTCGGACAACCGCTCGAGTACAGGCGCGGCTGGTCGATCACGAAAGACAATTATCGCGGCTATATTCCACTGGGCTTCTTCACGCCGAATGCGGCCGGTGTCAGGCCGGATCTTTACGAGGGTTACAAGCTGCATTTCGAGGTTGATGCAGCGGACCCTGTTTGCGCGGAATGCCCGATCTACGGCCCCAACAAGTGGCCGGACAGGCCCCCGGGATTCCGTCATGCCGTGCTCGGCTACTGGGCCGAGTGTGACCGCGTGACGACGTTGCTGCTCGACGCGCTCGCAATGGCGCTCGGTATTTCGCCCGGGGTATTTCGCCGCGCATTCGTAAAGCCGTTGACGAACATGACGCTCTTGCACTACCCGCCGCAGAGCGCCGCTGCTGACGGATTCGGTATTCATCCGCACAAGGACACCGATGCGTTGACGATTCTCGCGCCGGATCCCGTGGGCGGCCTCGAGGTAAAGCGCGCCGGCAGCGACGACTGGATCCCGGCCGACGCGCCGGACGACGCGCTGATCGTGAACGTCGGCGACATGCTCGAGCTCTGGTCGGGCGGTTATTTCCGCTCGACGCCGCACAAGGTTGTCAATGCGTCGGGTCGCGAGCGTTACAGCTTTCCCTATTTCGCGGTGCCGCGCCACGACACCGTGGTCGAGCCGCTGTGCCCCGCACAACCGGGCTTTCGCCGCGATCCCGTGCATGTCGGGGACATTTCGGCCGAGGTCTGGCGCACCAACTGGCCGGACGCGACGCCGCTCAATCCCGACTGGGACCTCGGTACGCTATAGCGGGGTCAAGTCTGCGTATTTCGCGTTTTACTGAAGCGCGCACGTTGCCAGGTCGATTCGCTGGCCGGGGCAGGGTCGCGGCCGGCTTTGCCGCGACAAGTATTGATTGCCGATGCGACGGTTATGTCGCTCGTCATGCCGAATACGTCACCAATCTGTCGTAGGCTGAATCCGCCGTACTGCCGCGCGAGAAACATCGTAATGGCTCTTCGCTCGCTCGCTTGCAATCGCGGTGGTCGCGGTGCTCGCGGCGGTCCCGCCGGTCGCGCCGTTGACGAATCCTATTGTCGAGTCGAGTCAGACAAAAACACGATGCATGGTGAGCGATTTTGACACGGCCGGATGTTCGTGCCGGGCGAGAGAAATGCGTAATGCGCAGACTTGACCCCTATGTCTATTGTGACCCCTATTGGCCGATGGGTGCCGCGTGGGCGTCCGCGACGAGTTCCCCGACGTTGCTGCCCGTCAGCGAGTGCAGGAACGCGAGCAGATCGTCGATTTCGGACTCGCTGAGTCCCAGCGGCCGAATGAGCGGATCCAGGACCTCGTTGTCCACGCCGCCACGGTCGTAAAACGCGAGCACGTCGCGCAGCGACTTCAGCGAGCCGTCGTGCATGTAGGGGGCCGTGAGTGCCACGTTGCGCAGCGACGGCGTGCGGTAGCGCCAGCGATCGTCGGGCAGGCCCGTCACCTCGTATCGACCGAGGTCGCGAAACGTTGCCGTCCCGGTACCGGCTATCGAGGCCGCACTGACACGCTCCGAACGTCCGGGCGCGAGCAGCACGTCGAGTTCGGGCTCGTCGGGCCGCATCGTGGCGTAGAAGCCCACGCCCGTGTTGTGAAATCGGCCGTCCGTAAACAACGCGTATTCCGCCGTCACCGTGTGACAGGCTACGCAACGCGCCTTGCCGCGGAACAATTCGAAGCCACGCCGGGCCGCCTCGTCGAGCGCGGCCGGATCGTCACCGAAATACCAACGGTCGAAAGCCGAATCGGCCGATACCAGGATGCGTTCGTAACTTGCGAGTGCCCTGCCGATCGTCTGCACATCCGGACCGCGCCCGAAAGCGCGCTCGAACAGGCCTTCGTAGTCCAGTAATCCGCGAATGCGCAGGATCGTGGCGCCGATCGAAAGGTTGCCCATTTCATTGCCGGCCAGAAGCGGCTGCCAGACCTGGTTCTCGAGGCTGATTTCACGGCCGTCGTGAAACAGATGCTCGAGATAGGCGGTGTTGTAAATCGTCGGCGCATTGCGCCGCACGTCGCGGCCCTCGATGCCGACGGGGGTGGTCAGCTCGTTCTGCGCAAATCCCTGCTCGGCAATGTGACACATCGCGCAGGAAATCGTGTTGTTCGCGGACAGGCGCCGATCGTAAAACAGCTTGCGGCCCAGCTCGACCTTGGCCGCGGTGACGGGATTGTCGTCGGGAATGGGAATGGCCGGCAGCCCGAGCGGCGGCGATGCGACGACGGCCAGCAGGTCGGCGGGCCGGCCGCGGCGCGTCTCGAGACTCAGCGAGCGGGTCTCGAAGTCGTCCCGCTCGTAGCCGTCGCGCACATCGCCCGGCCCCTGCCGCTCCGATGCGCGTTCGGGGTCCGCGAGGCTCGCCGCCGCGAGCGACAGCGACGCGGCGAGCAGGAGCAAGGCGTTGATTCTTCGTTGCGGTGTCTCGGTCGGCATGCTCGAAAATAGCGGTCGTCCCGGTCCTGCACTATACTGGCTGCCGCGAAAAACAAGAACGATCAACTCCAACTGAATGAGCGATTTCCTATGAACATCCGATCGGGATTACGATTTTCAACGGCAATTCTTGCCTTCGCGTTGCCGTTTTGCGGCACCGCATCGGCGGACGAGACCTGCATGTCGCCTTACATGGCCAAGATCGTCGGCCAGGAAGATTTCGTCTACGTCTGGACGCTCGGTGTCGAGGGCGTCGGCGACGAGCAGGACAAGCTCGTCACGGTCGACGTGCGCCCCGACTCCGAGACCTACGGCGAGGTCGTGCATACGCTCTCGATCGGCGGCCGCAACGAGGCGCACCATTCGG
>JBFISV010000310.1:0-3407 GCA_041608415.1 Woeseiaceae bacterium | reverse complement strand
GCGGTAGCAGGCGTAGTCCTGTTTGGCGGCGTATGTATATTGGGATACCTGTTTGCGACAGGGCGATCCTTGAACCACGAGATAACGTATCTCGCCCTCCTGGCGGGGTTCATCATCAGCGATCGGGTGTTCTGGCCCAATCGCAAGAACTAACTGTACCCTGTAACTCGTTCGCGGACGTCGACCTGTTCGATGTCGCCGGCCGAATTTATTGACACGATCGCGATGCGAGCGCCGCGTAATTTTTGCAGGTCGTCCGACTCGATTCCGAAATACTGGGCAATCTCCGCATTGGTCGTGATTCGAGCGACCTGGCGGCGGTCGTTGGCGGCGAACCGGTAGCGGCTCAGGAGCGACCAACCCAGGATGACAACGAATATGCAGGCGAGCACGACGCCGTAGAACTTGAGGATTTCCACGAGTCCCTTCGCGCCGCCCGCCCGAATCATGACGTCGTAGGCGAATTCGAAGCCGAGTATCCACGCCAGCAGGCTGATGAACGGCGCCCAGAGATAGGAATACAGCACCCACATCAATGCCGTCGCGACGGTGTCCGTCAGTCGGCGCCGATGTGACAGCAATTCCGGCGCATCGATGTGCATGTCCTTGCCGAAGGCCGCCACCTCAATCTCCGGGGCGGGGGCGAATGCCCCGATCGGGGCTGACCCAGATCGCGCGCGTGCCGCGACGTTTGAGTATGGCCCGCGGGACGGCGGCGACGCTGGCCGCCGCGTGAATGAGCCAGTACGCCATCGGATACCAGATGATCCAGTAGTAGAATTGCCCCAGTTGCCGCGACTCGTAGCGACTGTCTATGACGAGACTGAGCGCGAACTGTATGAGGCAGGTCGCGCCCAGAATGACGCCGGGCCAGCCGGGCAGAACCGTCGGCACCCTGAGCATCTCCGGCACGGCGAAAAACAGCCCGAGCAACCAGGCCGCGAAAATCATTGCCATGACGTAGGACCAGAATTCGCTGACGATGAGTTCTGCGGCCACGAGCCACATGCGGCGGTTGCGAAGCCGGAGCAGCTCGGGGAAGTGCCTCATGAGCACTTCGACGCCGCCCTGCGCCCAGCGCACACGCTGTCGCCAGAGCCCCTGCAACGTCTCCGGCATCAGTATGTAGCAAAGCGCATTGGGCTCGTAACGCACGTCCCACCGATTCAACTGCAGGCTCCAGCTGATGTCGATGTCCTCCGTCACCATGTCCAGGTTCCAGTAGCCCACATCCTGCAGCGCGGAACGGCGAAATGCGGCGACGACTCCCGAGACGGTAAATACGCGGCCGTAGATGCGCTGCGCGCGTTTGATCAATCCGATGATCGACGAGAATTCGCCGACCTGGATCTTCGCGAGCAGCGTCGTTCGATTGCGCACCCGCGGGTTGCCGGTCACGGCACCGACGCGCGGCGACTGCACGAACGGCGCGACCAGCCAGCTCGTCGCATGCTTCTCGAGGATGGCATCACCGTCGATGCAGACGAGGATCTCGTTTCGCGCGGCGATGGCCCCGACGCGCAGCCCCATCGCCTTGCCCTGATTCTCCGCGAGATGAATGACGCGCAGGGCAGTCGATTGCGCGGCGATTTCATCGAGGATGTCGCCGGTCTTGTCCGAACTTGCATCGTTGATGGCGATGACCTCGAAGTCGGGGTAATCCTGCTCGAGCAAGGCCTCGATCGTATCGCGAACGTTTCTTGCCTCGTTATGGCAAGGGACGATGAACGTTACGCCCGGTGAGTCGGGCAGCTTCGGTGCGTCGTGCACCGGCCTCGGGTCCGTCCTCTCCCAGTGAAAAAAATAGTAGACGGCCCCCGTCATCCACAGGTACGACATGAACAGCGGATAATAGAAGGCGAATTCGAACATCGCCTTGATGACGACGTCGATGGTCACCGGTGCGCGCCTACAAGATCGTCCGCCAGCGACATGCCGAGCCGGAGGTCGTCGAAGTCGGGATGTCCGGAAATGAAGTCGTCCGGGTAATAGCCGAGATTCCGCACGCCGAGCGATTGCAGCCACCGCATCGTGGCCCGCAGCTTGTCGCTTCGTACCGGCACAGACCGCTCCCGGTCGAGTGTCTGCAGTTCGAAAATCGTGCGGTCGAGCCCGCCCTCGCGCCGTCCAACCGCGGCCGCGAGTTCCTCGAAGAAGCTCTCGTGGTCCGCCGATCGCTTCGACGCCGGAATCGCCTTCAGTGCGACGTAGTCGTAATGATCGAGGTACGAATCGAAATCCTGAGCCAGATTATGCGTGCCCGCCTCGTCGAGTAGCGCGTCCGCGACAATATTCCTGGCCGACTTGATCTTGGGAATCAGGCGCCGCACCCGTTCCTTGAGCTCGCTACTGAAATCGAACAGGGCCTCGGCCTTGATTTCCGCGAAGCGCTGGCGCAGCACCGCGTCGTTCTCGACCGCGTCGGGCGTGATCTCCGTGCCCAACTCGGCCTCGAGGTATGCGATCGCGGCATCGCTGAAGTCCTCGTCATCGCTCAGCCGTCCGTCGTCGTGAAACAGGACGCCGTCGAATTGCGCATAGGTCGCCAGGTCCTCGTAAACGTCGCCGATGCGCTCGCGCGCGAGTGCATTGAAAGGCGACAATCGCGGCCCCATGGAGGGATCGGGCGCGCTTACGCCGTCGCGGTGCGCGAACACGCGCCACTCGGGGTCGAACGACTCCCCCTCGAAACTCAGCATCGGAAGCCAGGCGAAGACCGAAACGTTCGCCCGCGTCTTGAGCTGCCAGGCCACGTGGCTGAACAGGTTGGCGCGCACGGGCAGATGCCGGTTCGGGAAATAGACCGCGCTCGCGCCACCGTTGCCATCGCCGTCGGAGAATGCCTGCAGGAATACGTGGCTGATCTCGAGCGCCTTGATGCGATCGAGCATGACGTCGAGATTCCGGCTTTGCTGCACGGGATCGGGATCGAACACGTAATCGAGATCGATCTGCGCTACGCGGATGATGGGGCGCGGGACGTTGCCGCTCATCTCGAAACTGAACTCGGTGAGGCCCGGGTTTGCAATCGTCAGGTAACGGCCGATACTCACGCTTTCGGGTGTACTCACGGACTTGGTGTTGAGCGTCAGGCTGACCTCCATTCCCTGCTCCGCCGCGATCGATTCCGCAACGTCGTTGACGGCACCGTACGGCCAGGTAATCACCCTCGGCGCGCGGCCCGTAAGATCGGTGATCTTCCGCACACTGGTCGCAAGATCTCTGCGAATGCGGTCCCGGTACGCCGCCTCACTCTCGTAGGCAGCGCCGTCGTACAGGCGCGTGATCGCGGCGGGCTGCAGATTGCCTTGCGGGTTGCCGCGAATACCCTGGTGCAGGGCGTGGCTGTGCGATGCGATTTCCACGAGTCCCGAGCTTTGCATTTCGCGCAGTTGCTCTCGAGTCAG
>JBFISV010000309.1:0-3410 GCA_041608415.1 Woeseiaceae bacterium | reverse complement strand
GGTCCTCGACCTGTTTTGCGGCATCGGTAATTTCTCACTGCCGCTGGCGCGCCGCGCCGCGCACGTGCTCGGCGTCGAGGGCGATGCCGCGCTGGTGGCGCGAGCGGAGTCGAACGCGCGCCAGAACGGCATCGACAACGTCGAATTCCGCCGCGCCGATCTCGCCGCGATCGACGGCTCCGAGGACTGGGTCCGGGGACACTGGGACCGGGTGCTGCTGGACCCGGCCCGGAGCGGCGCCGCCGCCGTCGTGAATGTCATGCGCGTTCTCGATCCGGCGCGTATCGTGTACGTGTCGTGTCATCCGGGAACCCTCGCCCGCGACGCCGGGGCGCTGGTCCACGAGCACGGTTACACGCTCGAGGCGGCCGGCATCGTCGACATGTTCCCGCATACGGCGCACGTCGAATCCATGGCAGTTTTCAGTCATTAAAGTGTATTAAAAACAGTAATTTATTGAGTTTTCCTAAAAAGAGACTTATTTTCTGACGATGTCCCTCGGTCCCGTGATGCTCGATATCGAAGGCCTAAGCCTGACGCCGGCTGACCGCGAACTGTTGCTCGAGCCGGCCGTGGGCGGTGTCATACTGTTCAGCCGCAATTTCTCGAACGTTGCGCAACTCGTCGCCCTGGTCGCCGAGATTCGCGCGCTCAGAAGGCCGCCCCTGCTGGTCGCCGTGGATCACGAAGGCGGCCGCGTGCAGCGCTTTCGCGACGGATTTACGAGCATTCCGCCGATGCGTCTGATCGGCCGGCAGCATCGTGAGGATCCGGAGACGGCCGAGCGCCTGGCGCGGCAGGCCGGCTGGCTCATCGGTTCGGAGCTCCGTGCCGTCGGCGTCGACCTCTGTTTTGCGCCGTGCGTGGACCTCGACTGGGGCGTCAGCAGCGTCATCGGCGATCGCGCGTTCCATCGTCAACCCGACGTCGTCGGGGACCTGGCCGCATGCTTCGCGCGCGGCCTGCGCAGCGCCGGAATGGCGGCCGTCGCGAAACATTTCCCGGGCCACGGCGCCGTCGCCGCGGACTCGCATCTCAAGCTGCCCGTCGACCGCCGCGAATACGGCGGCGTGCTCGACGACATGCGCCCGTACGAGCGCCTGATCGCGAATGCCCTGATCGCGGGCGTCATGACCGCGCACGTCGTATACCTCGAAACGGACGATCTGCCGGCGAGTTTCTCCACGTTCTGGATACAGACCGAGCTGCGTTCGCGGCTCGGATTCGACGGCGCCGTGTTCTGTGACGACTTGAGCATGCAGGCGACGCGTGACTTCGGCCCCATGCCGGCGCGTGCCAAGCAGGCGCTCGCCGCGGGTTGCGACATGGTGTTGATCTGCAACGATCGGCCCGCTGCACGCCGCGCGGTTCTGGAATTGCGCGAGTACTCGAACCCGCTGTCGCTGGTGCGGCTCGCGCGCCTGCACGGCACCGGGCACACGATGCGCGAGTCCCTGATGGCCAGCGACGAGTGGCGCACGATCAGCGCCGAATTGTCGAAATGGACGGACCCGCCGGAGCTCGAGTTGAATGCCTGAGCGCTACGGCATAATGCTCGGATCGGGCTCCGCGGATTTCAATGCGTCGGCCATGCCGCTGACGGTCGGCACCGCGTACGGCCCGCCATCGGCCCCCTTGTACGAGCACGACATCGGCGGGCAATGCGTGCTGGCGCTCGCACGGCACGGCGATCGCCACACGATTCCGCCGCATGCGATCAACTACCGAGCGAATATTGCCGCGCTCGGCAGCCGCGGCGTCACGGCCATCGTCGCGTTGAACACGGTGGGCGTGATCAGCGCCGTTCTCGAGCCCGGCCAGATCGGATTGCCCGATCAATTGATCGACTATACCTGGGGCAGGGCACACACGTTCTTCGGCGGCGGCAAGGAGTTCGCCCACGCAGAATTCACCGAGCCGTTTGCCGGGCCGCTGCGCGAGCGCCTGCTGCGCGCTGCCGTGAAGGCCGGCGTGACGTGTTTTGACGGCGGCGTCTATGCCGTGACACAGGGGCCGCGCCTCGAAACGGCGGCCGAGATCGACCGCCTCGAGCGCGACGGCGCCGATTACGTCGGCATGACGGCGATGCCCGAAGCGGCGCTCGCCGCCGAACTCGGCATCGACTATGCCTGCCTCGCACTCGTCGTCAACAGGGCGGCGGGCCGCAGCGACCGGCCGATACACGACGATGTCGAGATCCATTCGGCGGCAGCCATAGCACTCGCGATGCGCGTCGTCGAACGACTGTTCAGCGAATAGCGCAAGCGATGAAATCGATCAACAAGAACATTCTCGAGCAGGTCATCGACTCGGCGGCACTGCCGACGATGATCGTGCGGCTCGACGATACGGACTGGCCCGTCGTGCTGGCGAACCCCGCCGTCGCCGAACTCGGCTGCGAGGATGCCCTGCGGCAGCCGTTCGCAAACGTCGTGGAATCCTTGCTCGGCCGCGAGTTGGCGATCGAGGTCAGCGAAATACTGCGCTCGGGCCAGGAAGCCGGGTTGCCGGTCGAGCTCGCCGGCAAGGAGTTTCTGCTGACGCTCAAGCCGCTAAAGTTGCCCAAGGCAGCCGGCGCCGGGTTCTACGTCGTGTTCTGGCGCAATGCGTCGGGCGGCGCCGGCCTGGCCGGTGCGGATGCGGCGCACGCACTGTCGAAGGCGAAACGCCGCATTCGGGACCTGACCCGGGACGACCCGGTGACCGGTCTCCTGAATGGCGCCGCATTCCGGGAGGTACTCGAGCACGACTGGGCGGTGGCGTCGCGCGCCAGGAGCCAACTCGCGCTCGTGCTTTTCACGCTCGACGATTTCGACGCCTATCTGCACGTATTCGGGCGGCACGCGTCCGATTCCTGCCTGCGGCGGGTGGCCCGCGCCGTACGGCGATGCCTGCGGCGTGCGAGCGACGTCGTCGCGAGTCTCGATGCGGGGCAAATCGTCGTGCTGTCGCATGCGTCCGACGAAAGCGGAGTCGAGGCGTTTGCCGCGACTATCGCCGGCGCCGTCCGCAATCTCGGCCTGCATCATCCGCGCTCGTCGAGCGGCCGTTTCGTTACGGTGTCCTACCGCGTCGCCGCGGCGACCGCCGGGCTCGACTGTGACTCCGCAAGCGCGTTTCTCGACAGGCTTCTGGGAGCGGGCTCAGGGCAGCCGTGATTCGGCCGTCGCATCCTGCTCGATGCGCGCGACCTTGGCAATGACGCCGAAGCGGGGATGGTCGAAATAACGGACGTCGCCGTTTTTCATGATGCGGCGCTCCGTGAGCTGATAACGCAACGGTGCGTACTGCGCCGGGAATGCCCCCACGACGTCGGTATTTTGTATGCGATCGTCTCCGAAAACGGCGACGCTCTCCTCGTACGGATCGTCCGCCAGCCATTCGGTTTGCGCGGACGCGGCCGCGGCGTC
>JBFISV010000308.1:0-3427 GCA_041608415.1 Woeseiaceae bacterium | reverse complement strand
TGTCGTGGGCATTGTTAGATTACAGCGTTTACCGCGTTCGGGCCCCTCCTGCATGCTCAAAAACCTCCTGGGTTATTTTTCGAATGACCTGTCGATCGATCTTGGCACCGCCAATACCCTCATATACTCCCGTGGCCACGGCATCGTGCTCGACGAGCCGTCCGTCGTCGCCATCCGGGAAGACAGCGGTCGCGGCGGCCGCGTCGTCGAGGCGGTCGGTCTCGAGGCGAAGAACATGCTCGGCCGAACGCCCGGCAACATCACCGCGATACGGCCGCTCAAGGACGGCGTAATCGCCGACTTCACCGTCACCGAAAAGATGTTGCAACACTTCATTAGAAAGGCCCTCGGCACGCGCTATTTCCGGCCGAGCCCGCGGGTGCTGATCTGCGTGCCGTATGGCTCGACGCAGGTCGAGCGCCGCGCGATTCGCGAATCGGCCGAAGGCGCCGGCGCGCGCAAGGTGCACCTGATCGACGAGCCGATGGCGGCGGCGATCGGCGCCGGCATGCCCGTGCACGAGGCGCGCGGCTCGATGGTGCTCGACATCGGCGGCGGCACTTCGGAAGTCGCCGTCATTTCGCTGAACGGCATCGTGTACGCGGCGTCGGTCCGCATCGGCGGCGATCGTTTCGACGAGGCCATCACCAATTACGTGCGTCGCAATTACGGCATCCTGATCGGCGAGGCGACGGCGGAACGCATCAAGCACGAAATCGGCTCGGCGTTTCCGGGCCAGGAAGTACTCGAGATCTCGGTCAAGGGGCGCAATCTCTCCGAGGGCGTGCCGCGCAGTTTCACGCTGAACAGCAACGAGATTCTCGAGGCTTTGCAGGAGCCGCTGCAGGGAATCGTCGGCGCCGTCAAGGAAGCGCTCGAACAGACGCCGCCGGAACTCGGCGCCGACGTCGCCGAACGCGGTATCGTCCTGACCGGCGGCGGCGCAATGCTGCGCGACCTCGACAAACTGCTGATGGAGGAAACCGGTCTGCCGGTCGTCATCGCGGATGACCCGCTGACCTGCGTTGCCCGCGGTGGCGGTCGTGTCATCGAACTGATCGACGAGCACGGCCCGGCGGTGTTCGGTCTGGAGTGATCGATCGATCGCGCTAAGGGCTTGAACGGCTGCTGAAACCGGACATCCGAAATGGTCGCGTCCCGAAGCCACAATCCCGCCCACACGCGCATCCCGGCGCTCGGGCTTCGCACGCTGGTGCTGGGACTGCTCAGTATCCTGCTCATGTTCCTCGACCATCGCGACAACCATCTCGACGCGGTGCGCAATGCCGTCGGCGCGGCGGTTTATCCGCTGCGGGTCGTGGTGGACGCGCCGACGAGGCTCTGGGAATGGTCGCGTGAACGCCTGCAGTCACGGGAGGCGTTGCAGGTCGAAAACACGCGCCTCAGGGCCGAGCAGCTTCTGACACGGGCGCGGCTGCAGCGGCTCAATGCGCTCGAGGCCGAGAACGCACGACTGCGGACCCTGCTCGATGCCCGCGAGCAGTTCGAAGACCGTGTCCGCGTCGCCGAGATCATGGCCGTCGATGCGAATCCGTATCGGCACACCCTCGTGATCGACGTCGGCCGGAGCGACGACGTCTACGACGGGCAGGCGATCGTCGACGCCCACGGCGTGGTCGGCCAGGTGATCAAGACGGGGCCGCTGACGTCGGAAGCGATCCTGATCAGCGATCCGGGACACGCCCTGCCCGTCGAGGTCAACCGCAACGGCCTGCGCACGATTGCCTACGGCACCGGCGAGTTCGGCCGTCTCGACCTGCCGGGACTCACCAACAACGCCGACATCCAGGTCGGCGACTTGCTCGTGACCTCGGGCCTCGGCGGCACGTTTCCGAACGGTTACCCCGTCGCGGTCGTCGACACGGTGAATCGCATTCCGCAGCAGGCCTTCGCGGACGTTTCGGCCACGCCATCCGCGGCGCTGGACCAGGTGCGCGAAGTGATGTTGGTGTGGTCGGCACCGCCGGCCGCGAAAGAGGCCTCGCCGGACGCCGCCGATGACTGACCGTCGGCGCAGCCGGCACCTGCCGGTGTTCGTTTCGATCCTCGTGGCGCTCGCACTCACGATGATGCCCTTGCCGCGCGCGGTGGACCCGTTCGCTCCCGACTGGGTGGCCCTGATCATGATCTACTGGGCGCTGTCCCTGCCCCGGAGCTACGGCGTCGGCGTCGCCTGGATCCTCGGCATCGTACTCGACGTGTCGCAGGGAACGCTGCTCGGTCAGCATGCGCTGGCCCTGAGCTTCATCGTGTTCATTGCCGTGCGCTTTCATCTGCTGATGCGCGTCTTCCCGCTGTTGCAGCTTACCGCCACCATTTTCGGATTGATTGCGACCTACCAGTTCCTGTTGTTCTGGATCAACGGCGTTGCCGGCATCAGCGCGCCGGCCGTCGTCTACTGGGCGCCCATCCTGTCGGGCACGCTGCTCTGGCCCGTGCTGCATACGCTTCTGACCGACGTTCGCTATCGGGCCCAGACACACGGCTGACGTGGACCTGCTGTCGCCCATCAAGGACCATCACTCGGAGCGCCGGCTGTTCATCGCGCGCGTGATCTTCGCCGGCGCCGTCGCGATCGTGTTGCTCGGCATCGTCATCGCCCGGCTCGTGCAACTGCAGGTCTTCGATTACGAACACTTCGCGGAGCAATCGCAGGGCAATCGCGTCCGCATCGAGGCCGTCGCGCCGATCCGCGGACTCGTGCTCGATCGCGAGGGACGGGTGCTGGCCGAGAACCAGCCGGCGTATCAGCTCGAGCTGGTTCCCGAGCAGGTCGACGACATCGACGACACGCTCGAGCGCCTCGCCGACCAGGGGCTCATCGAGGCCGGCGACATTCCGCGCCTCAAGGCACTCTCTGCGCGCGGCCCGCGCTTCAAACCCGTCACGCTGCGGCTGCGCCTCAGTGAGAAGGAGGTCGCGAGCTTCGCGATCCAGCGACCGCGATTTCCGGGCGTCGATTTTCGGCCGCGGCTGATTCGCTCGTATCCGCACGGCCCGGCCGTCGCGCATGCCGTCGGTTACGTCGGCGCCCTGTCCGAAAGCGATGTGCAAAGCCTCGACATCGCACGCTATTCGGCAACCGGGCAGACCGGCAAAACGGGCGTCGAGCAGAGTTTCGAGGAAGTCCTGCACGGCGACCCGGGCTTTCGGCACGTCGTTACGAACGCCCGCGGCCGCGTGATACCCGCCGAGGCCGGCGAACTGCTCGACTCGCTGCCGGCGGATGCGCATGCGACCCCGGGCTACAACGTCTTCCTGAGCATCGACCTCGACCTGCAGCTCGTCGCTCACACCGCGCTCGCCGGCCGGCGCGGGGCCGTTGTCGCGATCGATCCGTGGAGCGGCGAAATCCTGGCGCTCGTCAGCTCACCGTCGTTCGATCCGAACCTGTTCGCCGCCGGCA
>JBFISV010000307.1:0-3432 GCA_041608415.1 Woeseiaceae bacterium | reverse complement strand
CCCCTTGCGCTCCACGGCGGCGCGCTGCATCCACCACAGGACGACAGTCCTCGCGATCCCTCATGCACTAGCCGGGCGGGCCCCAGACGACGCTGGCGGCGTCGAAGACCGGGCCGTCGACGCACACGCGTTTCATCGCCGGTCCCCGGTCCGTCTCTATGAGCACGGCACAGCCGGCGCAGCCGCCGACCGCGCAGGCCATGAATTCCTCAAGGGACACGTCGCAGGGCACGTCGAATCGGGCCGCGACGGCGGCGACGGCCCTGAGCATCGCAGTCGGGCCGCAGGCATAGATGCGGGTGCGCTGCAGTGTCTCGTCGCGCGCCTCGGCCAGGCAGCGTTCCGCGAGTTCCGTCACGTAGCCGCGGTGGCAACCGTCGAAATCCGCGAGGCTCGTCAGGCGGGCCGGTACGCCCCAGCGTTCGAGCAACGGCATGGTGCTGCGAAGCCCGGGGTCCGCGCCGGGCAGGTCGAGCGCGGACGCCGCGAGCGTAAACGGGAATGGCGCCTCGGAGCCGAGAATCGCCCGCGCGGAAAAGGTCGCATCCTGCCGCAGCGCGTCCGCGAGAAATATCATCGGTGGTATGCCCACGCCGCCGCCGATCAGCAGCGCGTCGGGCCGCTCCGGGTCCGGCTGAAACGGCACGCCGATGGGTCCGAGCACGCTGACGACGTCGCCCGGTTTTTTTGCCGCGAGTAGCCGCAGTCCGCTGCCGAGCGTCTTGTAAAGCACCTCGATCCAGTCGTCCTCCGCGCGCATGATCGACAGCGGGCGGCGCATCGGCAGCAGGGCGTCGCAGCTGACATGGATGAAACTGCCAGGGCGCGCGCTCGCCGCACATTGCGGCGCACGAATTCGCTGAATGACCTGGTCGCCCGGGAAGGCCTCCCGCGACAACACCTCGCCGTCCTCGAGGAAGATGCTGCTGCGGTTCTGCTGCGCGGATTGCCGGGCGGCGGTGCTCATCCGGCCGTCGCCCGCGCGACGCGTTCGAGTATCGCCATGCGCACCGCCACGCCGTTCGCGACCTGTTCTGCAATCACGGACTGTGGCCCGTCGGCCAGGGCGCTTTCGATTTCGATGCCACGATTCATCGGCCCCGGGTGCATGACGATTGCGTCGGGCCTGGCGAGCTGCATGCGCTTCGTGCTGACGCCGAAGTTCGCAAAATATTCGTCGACGTTGGGAATGCCGTCGAGGTTGCCGATGCGTTCGCGCTGAATGCGCAGCGCCATCACGACGTCCGCATCGCGGATGCCGTCGTCCAGGTTGTCGACGATCGACGCGAACGCGAGGTCGTCATCGGTGGGCGCCATCGCGGGCGGCGATACGAGCCGGAGTTCGCCGACACCGAGCGTATGCAGCCCGAATGCCGCGGAACGCGCGACCCGGGAATGCTCGATATCGCCCACGATCGCGACGACGAGGTTCTCGAATGAGGGCTTGTGCTGACGAATGGTCATGAGGTCCAGCAATCCCTGCGTGGGATGCGAGACGTCCGACTCGCCGGCATTGAGTATGCTGACGAACTCGCTGACGTTTTTCGCGATATACGCCGGGACGCCCGCGCCCGCATCGCGCACGACCATGACGTCGACAGCCATCGCCTCGAGCGTATAGATCGTGTCGAGGATGCTCTCGCCCTTCTTGCGCGACGAGGTGTTGACGTCGAGGTTCAGCACGTCCGCGCCGAGCCGCTTGCCCGCGAGATCGAAGGACGCACGCGTGCGCGTGCTCGGCTCGAAGAACAGGTTGGCGATCGTGTGGCCGGCCAGCGAATTACTGCGCGCGGGCGCGGCGCCGGCGGGTTTCACGAAGCGCTCGGCGTCGTCGAGGAGGTCGAGCAGCAGGCGCTTGTCGAGCCCCTTGAGGGTCAGCAGGTGGCGCAACGAACCATCGGGGTTCAGCTGCAGTCCGGCTTCGTCGATGGTGTGCTTGTCACTTCCTGGCATGGCGGCGCAATTCTACGGCTAAGGCTCGCGTACATCTAGGGAGACTCTGATTAATTCTCATCGCACACGCTACCCTAATCTTTTCAATACATTATCTTGGGACGAATGGTCGTGTGCGACGCGAATTAATCAGAGCCTCCCTAGCAGCCGTAGCAGCCGCGCCCCGTCGTCCGGGTCAGTGTCGATGCGTGGCGAGGAAGCGCTCGGCGATCAGCACGGCGGCGGCCGCATCGACGTGTTCCCTGCGGATGCGGCCGCGCGCGCCGGCCTGGCGGGCGGTCTTGAGCACTTTGCGGGCTTCCTGCGAGGTGTGTCGCTCGTCGACGGTCGAGACCGGCAGCCCGTAGCGTGCCAGTGCCGCGACGAATTCGTCGACGGCTTCCTGCACGTCGCTCGGCCTGCCGTCGAGCGACAGCGGCATGCCGACGACGAGATGGCCGGGCTGCCACTCCGCCAGCAGGTCCGCGATGCGCGCGTGGTCGGGTCCGGCCGGGCCGTTGTCGATCACGCCCAGTGCGCTCGCCGATGCCGTCACCGTTTGTCCGACGGCGACACCGATCCGGCGCAGGCCGAAGTCGAAGGCGATGACGGTCAGTGCGGCGGCTTCGGCCTCGTCGGACTCAGGCATGTCCCGCATCGGAGGACATCCGGCTGAGATCCACGCCGAGGACGCGTGCGGCCGCAGACCAACGGTCGGCAAACGGCAGATCGAAGACGATGTCGGACGCGGCCGGCACGTTGAGCCAGGAATTGGCGAGCATTTCCTCTTCGAGCTGCCCCGGCTCCCAGCCGGCGTATCCCAGCGCGACGAGCGACCGGTCGGGGCCCGAACCGGAGGCCAATGCATCGATGACGTCGCAGGACAACGTCAGGTTGATCTCGCTCGATATCGCGAGCGAGTGCTCGTAGGAGTGCGTCGCGCCGTGCAGCACGAAGCCACGCTCGGGCCCGACGGGTCCGCCCATGAGAACGGGGTGCTCGGCGGCACCGGGATCGGCCTCGTTGAAGCCCAGTTGCTCGAACAGTCCGCCGAGCTTCAGCGTCAGCGGCCGGTTGATGACGATGCCGAGGGCGCCCTGGTCATTGTGTTCGCAGATCAGCGTCACGGTACTGTTGAAGTTCGGGTCGGGCATGCCCGGCATTGCGATCAACAGCTGGCTGGCAAGCGAACTCGTTGCTTCCATGAGCACAGTATCCGCCCATCGCGCAGCCGGCACAACTCGGTTCCCGGGCTGGCCCGGATAATTCGCGAGTGTGACGCGCTCTCGCTAATGCATTGTTCGCCTGACGGATTTTCCGCCTTCGGCAATAGCCCATGCTATTCCGCTCAGTTGGAAAATCCCTTAGCCGAACAATGCCTTGACCGATCTCACGCGCCAACTCGCGAAATATCCGGGCTACTCGGCGCTGGCGGTGCGGCTCGGAGCGTTTTGCCCGAAGACCCACTTGTAGGCGAAGCGCAGCGAGTCGTATTCCTTG